>NZ_CP115784.1:3037500-3318305 GCF_027913215.1 Paracoccus aerodenitrificans | reverse complement strand
CCAAGGCGACGTGAATCGCAGGGACGAAGCTAGCCGCTTCCGAAGCCCTCCCGCAACCGATCTTCGTGCTTGACAGAAAGATCGGAAGAACGAATCCGGGACGGGCGTTACAAAGCCGTTGCAAATCCATAGGGTTGCATAAAACTATTGATTTTTCAGCAGGATGAGCCTGTCCAAAAAGACAAGGGGCGCATCAAAGATGCACCCCCAGAGCCAGTAATTGCTGACCGAAACGGCCATGTTTACCAAAGGGAAATCAGTTTGCGCCGACTGCTTTTACACGAGCGGCAAGGCGCGAGATTTTGCGCGATGCAGTATTCTTATGATAAACGCCTTTTGTCACGCCACGCATGAGTTCCGGCTGAGCAGCCTGCAAAGCGGCCTTCGCGGCTTCGGCATCGCCCGAGGCAATCGCCTCTTCTACCTTGCGCAGAAAGGTCCGGATGCGCGAGCGGCGGGCTTTGTTGACTTCGGTGCGACGCTCGACCTGGCGGGCGCGTTTTTTGGACTGGGCAGTATTTGCCATGAGTGCGATTCCTGTCTGTTCTTCGTATCTCGGTTACGCAAAAGCACCACGGCTCCGTTCCTGTCGAACGGACATGATTCTTGCCTTAAGCGGGCCCACGCGCATGTAAGCCCGGGCCTATACAAGGCCCGGGCGAAAAAGCCAAGCGAAAATCACTTGCCCCGGAACTGAGGCTCACGCTTTTCAAGGAAGGCGGCCATGCCCTCTTTCTGATCCTCGGTCGCGAACAGCGAGTGGAACAGGCGGCGTTCGTATCTCAGCCCCTCGCTGAGGGTCGATTCGTAGCTTTCATTAACGGCTTCCTTGGCGGCCTTGACCGCGATCGGAGATTTCTCTGCGATCTTGCGGGCGATCGCCGTTGCCTCAGCAATCAGCTTGGCCGCCGGGACCACGCGGCTGACCAGACCCGAGCGCTCAGCCTCCTGAGCGTCCATGAAGCGACCGGTCAGCGTCATGTCCATTGCCTTCGATTTGCCGACAAAGCGGGTCAGCCGCTGCGTTCCGCCAATGCCGGGGATGACACCCAGATTGATCTCGGGCTGGCCGAATTTGGCATTATCGGCGCAGATGATGAAATCGCAGGCCATCGCCAGTTCACAGCCGCCACCAAGCGCATAGCCGGAAACAGCCGCGATAATCGGCGTCCGGATCCGCATGATCGCATCCGAGGGGGCCGCGAACAGATCCTGTTCGAAGACCTCGACGAAGCTTTTATCCGACATTTCCTTGATATCGGCCCCGGCGGCGAAGGCTTTTTCGCTGCCGGTAATGATGATGCAGCGGATCTTGTCGTTCTCGTCAGCATCTTTCAGCGCTGTCGTCAGTTCGGTGAGCAACTGAACATTCAGCGCATTCAGCGCATCCGGACGATTGAGGCGGATCAGCGCCACGTTATCGGAATTTTCGACGGTAATGGTCTTGTAACCCATGTGGCTTTCCTCGCATTTGCGCGTCCGGGCTCCGTATCAAACCCCCGAACCGGTTGCCAGACTTCACCTCGGATCAAAACCCATGACCCGCGCCGAGGCAAGCTATCGCTGACAGGAAGGACACCAGAAGCTCGACCGGCCGGACTGGGTGATCCGCCGGATCGTGCCTGCGCAGCCCGGTTTCCGGCAGGCTTCACCCTCGCGGCCATAGACGCGGAAACTGTGCTGGAAATACCCAAGCTCGCCCGTCGCCTGCCGGTGATCCCGCAAAGAGGACCCGCCTGCGGCAACGGCCTCGGTCAGCACATCCCTGATATGCTGCGCCAAAGCCTCCAGCCGCTGCCGCGAAATCCGCCCGGCGGCCCGTCTGGGATCGATTCCCGCGCGATGCAGAGCCTCGGAGACATAGATATTCCCCAACCCCGCCACGATCCGCTGATCCAGCAGCAGCGCCTTCACCGGAGCGCGGCGGTCACGAAAGCCGTTTGCCAGCGTCTCGCCACTGAAACCGTCCCCCAGAGGTTCAGGCCCCAGCATGTCCAGAAGCGGCGATTTATCGTCGCGGATCAGGTCCACCATCCCGAATCGGCGGGCATCGTTCAGCGTGATGCGCGTTCCCTCATCGGTTTCGATCACCACATGATCGTGACGGGGCAGAATCGACGGATCGCGGTGAAATTCGCCGATCCCTTCGCCCTCGATCAGCATCCGGCCCGACATGCCCAGATGGATCAGCAGAGATGCACCCCGGTCCAGATCGGCCAGTATATATTTCGACCTGCGCCGCAGCGCGGTCACCCTTGCACCGGTCGCAACCTGCACCAGATCCGGCGGGAACGGCCAACGCAACCCGTCGCGGTTCAGGGTCAGCCGGGCAATGCGCCGCCCCTCCAGATAAGGCAGCAGGCCACGGCGGACGGTTTCCACTTCCGGCAGTTCTGGCATTTCGCTGTCTTTCGTCGCATTGTGTCGCAAATTCTGCGGTCCTAACTGGACCCGGACAACATAAACGGCAAGAGCATGACCAGCGAGAAACAAACCCATTTCGGCTTCCGGACCATTGCCGAGGACGACAAGGCCGGCATGGTTCACGGCGTGTTTTCGCGCGTGGCGTCACGTTATGACGTGATGAACGACCTGATGAGCGTGGGTATTCACCGCATCTGGAAAAACGCCATGATGGACTGGCTGGCACCTCGGAACGGTCAGCATCTGCTGGATGTCGCGGGCGGCACCGGCGATATCGCCTTCCGCTTTCTGGACCGGGCACCGCAGGCGCGGGTCACGGTCTGCGACATGACCGAATCGATGCTGGTGGAAGGCCGCAAACGGGCCGAGGCGGGACGCCTTGCCGACCGGCTTGGCTGGGTCACCGGCGATGCGATGGGACTGCCCTTTCCGGATAACAGTTTCGACCGCTATACGATCAGCTTCGGCATCCGCAACGTCACCCGTATTCCCGACGCCCTGTCCGAGGCATTCCGCGTATTGCGCCCCGGCGGGCGGCTGATGGTGCTGGAATTCAGTCAATTGCCGGTCCCGGCGATGCAATGGGCCTATGATCGCTACAGTTTCAACGTGATCCCGGCGATGGGTCAACTGGTGGCGAATGATCGCGACAGTTATCAATATCTGGTCGAATCGATCCGCCGCTTCCCGGATCAGGAGATATTCGCGGGCATGATCCGCGATGCCGGATTCGAGCGGGTGCAATATCGCAACCTGTCGATGGGCATTGCGGCGCTGCATTCGGGCTGGAAGCTGTAGCATGCGCGGACCTCACAATATCTGGCGCCTGATCCGCACCGGCGCCACTTTTGAGCGTTCCGGTGCAATGGGCGTGGCGCTCGATGCCATGCAGGCCCCGCGCAATGTCCGAATCGCGGCACGGATTCTTGGCTGGCCCTTCCGGTGGTTGGGATATCGTGGCGATCCGGATCTGCCTCCGGTCACCCGTGCGATCACGGCGCTTGGTCCAGCCTATATCAAATTCGGCCAGATCCTCTCGACGCGCCCGGATGTGGTCGGGGTCGAACTGGCCGATCAGCTGACCTATCTCCAGGACAAGCTGCCTCCGTTTCCGACCGAGACCGCCAAATCGATGATCGAGGCCGATCTCGGTCGCCGCATCGAGGATGTGTTCAGCGAATTCTCGGAACCCGTCGCAGCGGCCTCGATCGCGCAGGTGCACCGCGCGAGGCTGGCCGATACCGGGCAGGAAATCGCGGTGAAGGTGCTGCGCCCAGGCATCAGCGGCGCATTCTCACGCGATATCGACGCCTTCCATTTCGGCGCGGATATGATCGAACTTCTGTCGCCCGCGACGCGCCGGCTGAGGCCGAAAGATGTCGTGTCCCATTTTGAAGGCGTGGTCAGCGGTGAACTGGATTTGCGGCTTGAGGCGGCCTCGGCCTCACTCTTTGCCGAGAATACCAAGGACGATGCCGGGTTTCAGGTTCCAGCGCCGCATTGGAATCTGTCCTCGCGCCGCATCCTGACCTCGGACTGGGCTGAAGGCATCTCGCTTGGCGATATCGCCGCGATCCGGGCCGCCGGACATGACACAGAGGCGCTTGCAGAGCGCATTCTCCAGCTTTTCCTGTCCCACGCGCTGCGCGACGGATTTTTCCACGGCGATATGCATCAGGGCAATCTGAAGGTCGCTGCGAATGGCGATCTGATTGCCTATGATTTCGGCATCATGGGCGAGATCGACGAATATACCCGCCGAATCTATGCCGACATCCTGATGGGCTTCATCAGGCGCGACTACGATATGCTGGCGAAGGTCCATTTCGAGGCGGGCTATGTCCCCCGTGACCGCGACCCGGCAGCCTTCGCCCGTGCCCTTCGCGCCGTCGGAGAGCCGATTTTCGGCGCGGATGCCAGCCAGATCTCTATGGCCAATCTGCTGGGATATCTGTTCGAGGTCACCGAGCGGTTCGGCATGCAGACCCGGACAGAGCTGATCCTGCTTCAGCGCACGATGGTCGTGGTCGAGGGCGTGGCGCGGTCGCTGAACCCGAATTTGAATATCTGGAAGGCAGCCCGCCCGGTCGTCGAGGATTACATCAAGGACAATCTCGGCCCCCGTGCGCTTGCCGAGGACAGCAAGCAGATCATCCGCATCCTGCATCGCGCAATGCCACTGATGCCGCAACTGATCGAGGATGCAATCTGGCGTGCACGGCAGCAATCGCAGCACAGCGAGACACGGCGCAAAAGCGGGATCGAGTGGCGGTCGGCGGCAATCGGGGCAAGCGCAATGGCGGTGCTGTTGCTGCTGATCGCGGCGCTCGGATAGGATCAGCGGGCGGGCGCGATCTGGCAGCAGCCACTGTAAAGCTGCGTGGAAACATCCTCAAGAATCACTGTCGCTTCCAGCCCGAATTGCCGTTCGGACATGCCGTCATTGCAGGCCGCATTGGTCACACTTGCCATCAGCCGTCCCGCATCGCCCTGCGCGACAAGGCCCCGGCGCGGGCTGCGGAAAACGCCGGTATCCAGAACCGTCAGCCGGTCATAGACGGTCTCGCCTTCGGGCGTCCACCAGACCAGACCTTCCGCGCGGGGTTCAAAGGACCAGAACGGCTCGGTCCCCGAGCATGAGAAATTCTCGGGAAGCGCATCCGCATTCCACACATCCGTGCGATAGGTCAGATAGCGCATCGAGACCCAACCGGAACGCTCTCCGACATTCATCGCACCCCAGTTTCCATGTGTCGCGACGATCTCGATCCCGGTAGCATCGGGAGGCAGGCTACCGATGATCGCGGCATCGGCAGAGGGGCTTTCGCGAATATTCAGCACATCATCGGCAGCAACATCGCTTATATCGAACAAGGTCGGCAGAATATATTCCTGTGTCGCTGCCGCAGGCGTCGCCATCAGCATCAGAAATAATAATCGCCAAAGCATCGCATCTATCCCATTGCCACGCCGAAAACCCGGCCGATTCCCGCAGTCACCGCCATTGCGAAACTGCCCCAGAATAGCACGCGAAGCACGGCCTTGCCTATCGGCGCGCCTCCGGCACGCGCTCCGACAGCGCCAAGCAGTGCAAGCGCAAGCAATGTGGCGATCCACACCAACATGATCGTATCCGAACCGCCCGAAAGCGCCGCACCCGCAAGCGGCACCGCCCCTGCCGCCGAAAAGGTCAGCGCCGAAGTGACCGCCGCCTGAACCGGATTGGCCCCATCATGCGCATCCGACAGGCCGAGCTCATCCCTGATATGTGCAGCAAGCGCGTCATGCTCGGTCAGTTCCCGCGCGACGGTCAGCGCCGTATCGGGGGACAGGCCGCGCTGTTCATAGATCCCGGCGAGTTCCTCCAGTTCGACATGCGGATTATTCGACAGCGCCTCGGTTTCCCGCAGGATATCGGCGCGTTCGATATCCGCCTGACTGGAGACCGAGACATATTCGCCCGCTGCCATAGACAAGGCACCCGCCGACAAACCGGCAAGCCCGGCAAGCATCACGGATTCATGCGCGGCCCCTGATGCCGCGACCCCCGCCAGCAGCGAGGCCACCGAGACGATCCCGTCATTCGCCCCCAGCACCGCCGCACGAAGCCAGGCCGAACGCGCGATGAAGTGAGGATCGTCGGGATGAGCATCCGGATGCGTATGGCGCGACATCGGCTGTTCCTTCAGGCAGTATCAGGCCCGGGCGGTCATACGCGCCACGCCGAGAACGTCCAGCACCTTCGCCTCGATATCCGGCGCGTTCATCCTTGCATCCGCATACATGGCAGCGGGTGAGTCATGGTCAATGAAAGTATCTGGCAGCACCATTGAGCGGAATTTCAGGCCGTGATCGAACACACCCTCATCAGAGAGAAGCTGCGCAACATGGCTTCCGAAGCCGCCGACAGCCCCTTCCTCGATCGTGATCAGCGCCTCATGCTCGCGGGCGAGTTGCAGGATCAGTTCGCGGTCCAGAGGCTTGGCGAAACGCGCATCCGCGACAGTCGGGCTGATCCCCAACGCGGCCAGCGATTCACGGGCCTTCATGACTTCGGACATACGTGTTCCAAAGGACAGGATCGCAACACGCCTGCCGGGAACGATCACCCGGCCCTTGCCGATTTCAAGCGGCTGACCCCGCTCGGGCATCTCAACCCCGGTCCCCTCGCCACGCGGGAAACGGAAGGCGATCGGGCCATCCTGATGCGCGGCTGCGGTTGCCACCATATGCACCAGTTCGGCCTCATCTGCGGCGGCCATGACCACCATCCCAGGCAGGCTGGACAGAAAGCCGATATCGAACGCCCCGGCATGGGTCGCCCCGTCGGCCCCGACAAGCCCTGCCCGATCAATGGCGAAACGCACCGGCAGCCGCTGAATCGCCACATCATGCACGACCTGATCATAGCCGCGCTGCAGGAAGGTCGAATAAATCGCGCAAAACGGCTTCAGCCCGCCCGCAGCCATCCCCGCCGAGAACGTCACGGCATGCTGTTCCGCGATGCCGACATCGAAGCAGCGGCGCGGGAACCTCTCGGCGAAGAGATTGAGCCCGGTCCCGTCCGGCATCGCCGCCGTGACCGCGACAATCGAGGAATCCTGCTCTGCCTCGGCCATGAGGGACCGCGCGAAAACGCTGGTATAGCTTGGCGCATTGGATTTCGCCTTGGCCTGCACCCCGGTCGAAACATTGAATTTACCGCGGGCATGGCCTCTGTCGGCGGCATCCTCGGCGGGGGCGTATCCCTTGCCCTTCTTCGTGATCGCATGGATCAGTACCGGCCCGGTGGCACGTGCCCTGACCGCCCGCAGCAAAGGCAGAAGCTGATCCATATCGTGACCGTCCACCGGGCCGATATAGGAAAAGCCCAGTTCCTCGAACATCGTCCCGCCAATCGCCATGCCCTTCAGCATTTCCTTGGCGCGGCGGGCACCCTCTTGCAGCGGTCCGGGCAGGAAACCGACCGCACCCTTTGCCATCGACTTGAGTTCCTGAAACGGACCCTCGGTATAGAGACGCGTCAGATATGAGGACAGCGCCCCGGTCGGCGGCGCGATGGACATTTCATTATCGTTGAGGATCACGAAAAGCCGCCTGCCCAGATGACCGGCATTGTTCAGCGCCTCGAAGGCCATGCCGGCGGACATCGCGCCATCCCCGATGACAGCAACAGCGTCCCCCGGCTCTCCGCCCAGTTCCCGCGCCATCGCGAAACCAAGCGCCGCGCTGATCGAGGTCGAGCTGTGCCCCGCCCCGAACGCGTCATACGGGCTTTCCGACCGCTTGGTGAAGCCGGACAGGCCGCCGCCGCTGCGCAGCGTCCGGATGCGGTCGCGCCGCCCGGTCAGGATCTTGTGGGGATAGCATTGATGCCCGACATCCCAGATGATCTTGTCGCGTGGCGCGTCGAACACCGCATGAAGCGCCACGGTCAGTTCGACAACACCCAACCCCGCCCCGAGATGACCGCCGGTTTCGCTGACGGCGCTGATCGTTTCCGAGCGCAGTTCATCGGCAAGCCGCGTCAGTTCCCGGTCGCTGAGCGACTTGAGGTCCGTGGGCAGGTTGACCCGGTCGAGGACCGGCGTTTTCGGGCGATCTTGGCTCATCATGGCGGCCCTTTCCGGGGCTTCAGCTTTGGCGGTCGATAACGAAACGTGCAAGCTCCCGCAAGTTATCCGCCTTATCACCATAAGGTGAAAGCGCCGAGACCGCACGTTCCGTCAACTCGGCTGCGCGGGATCTGGCCGTTTCAAGACCAAGCAAAGACACGAATGTCGCCTTGCCCGCCTGTGCATCCTTGCCGACGCGCTTTCCGATGGTTTCCTCATCCCCGGTCACGTCCAGCACATCGTCATGGATCTGGAAGGCCAGACCCAGATTCGCCGCATAGTCGCGCAACGCCTCACCGTCATCGCCCGCGATCAGCGCACCCGCTTCGGCCGCGAAGATGATCAGCGCACCGGTCTTGGCAGCCTGCATCCGCTTGATCCCGGCAAGATCCAGCGGCGTCGTCGCCTGCTCGGCCGCGATATCCAGCATCTGCCCATGCACCATCCCGTTGCCCCCAACGGCGCGGGCAAATGCCGGGATCAGACGCAGACGCGCCTCGGCATCGCCGATGGCCGGATCGGACAGCAGGCGGAAGGCCAGTGTCTGCAAGGCATCCCCGGCAAGAATCGCGGTGGCCTCGGACCACTGAATATGAACCGTGGGCATGCCGCGCCGCAGATCGTCATTATCCATCGCGGGCAGATCGTCATGCACCAGGCTATAGGCATGAAGCGCCTCGACCGCCGCAGCGACCGGAAGCGCGGCCTCATCTGCAACACCGTGCAGACGTGCCGATTCCATGACCAGAAAGGCCCGCATCTTCTTGCCGCCGACACAGGCATAGCGCATCGCATCCGCCAGATCGCCAGCGGGCAGATCCGACATCGCCGTATCAAGCGCGGCCTCGACCTGCTGCTTGATCTCCTCCATCCGGGGCAGCATCACTGAGGCTCAACCCTTGTCGTGCCGGAAGGCTGACCCTGTGACAGAGTGATCTTCTCGATCCTCTCTTCCGCCTCGCGCAGACGCGTCTCGCAATGCGTACGCAATGCCGCACCGCGCTCATACAGCTTGATGGAATCCTCCAGCGTGGCATTGCCGCTTTCCAGCCGCGACACGACCGATTCCAGTTCCTTCATTGCGTCCTCGAAGGACATATCGGCGATTTCACTCATGCTGCGCGCCTCATCAGTGTTTCACATAGGCCCGGCCTGACAGGCCGGTGCCGCAGGGTTGTAGCCGCCTTCGAAGCCGGAAACCACCATTGCGTGACGCGGATGTTGCAGAAAGCGAAGAGACGCTCAGACCTGATGCTGAATTTCGTCTTCTTCGCTTTCGGGCGAAATGCCAAGCGCCTCCATCCCGGCTTCCAGCAGATCCGCCAGACGCGGCTCTCCCATCAGGTAATCCGCAGTCGGCACCCGGCGCTCGGCCTTTGCGGTCTGAATCGCCTCGGCAAGATCCTCGGCATCGAAACTCTCACGCCCGATCCACATGACGGCGGTCAGCGAGGCTTTTTCATCGTCATTCAGATCCTCGATGAACTCATGCAATTCGGTGCGGATTCCGGTCCCGCGACGTTGGCCGCTATGGGCCCAGGCGTTGATCCCGCTGTCATATTCCCGGGCGCGAATAATGATGAAAGCGATTTTGTCGGCAGTGATTTCAAGCATCGGCGCCTCCTCTGAGCGGATTGTCGCGCCGGGCAGCGTCCGCGTCAATCCTTGCGACCGAACAGGCGCTCAATATCCGACAGCGACAATTTCACCCATGTCGGTCGCCCGTGATTGCACTGACCGGAACGCGGCGTCCGTTCCATCTCTCGCAGAAGCGCGTTCATCTCATCCGCCGTCATGCGCCGCCCCGAACGGACCGAGCCGTGACAGGCCATCGAGGACAGCACCGCATCGACCCGCGCCTTCAGCCGGTCGGACGCGCCCTGTTCCGCCAAGTCGTCGGCAATATCGCGGATCAAGGCAGCGGCATCCAGCTTACCGAGCAGCGCCGGAATTTCCCGCACCGCGACAGCGCCCGCACCGAAGGCTTCTATCTGCAAACCAAGCCCGGCCAGATCATCGGCGATGGACAGGACACGCGCGGCGTCCTCATCGGGCAGTTCGACGATCTCCGGGATCAGCAGCGCCTGCGCGGCAATGCCGTTCTGCGCCGCCTGCGCCTTCAGCCGCTCATAGACCAGACGTTCATGCGCGGCGTGCTGATCGACCAGCACCATCCCGTCAGAAGTTTGCGCAACGATGTAATTTTCATGGATCTGCGCCCGCGCCGCACCCAAGGGCGCATCTGCCGGAACAACCTGTTCCGGGACAGGCTCAAATCGCGCCGAGGGGCTTTCCGAGAATCCCTGAAAATCCGGTGCCTGCGCCCTGTGCGCCGCTTGCAGCGCCGATGCCGGGGGCCGGTACTCCATCTGATAGCGGAAACCCGGGCTTTGCGCGGTCTCCTCGCTGCGGAAAGCGGCCAGGGTCGCCGCTCCGACCGTATCGGAGGCGCGGCGCGATTCCTGCGCCAGAGTGTTGCGCAATGTCGAAACGACAAGGCCCCGCACCAGATCGGGCTGGCGGAAACGGACCTCTGCCTTCGAGGGATGAACATTCACGTCCACGAAATGCGGATCGCAGTCGATGAACAGCACCGCAGCAGGATACCGGCCAGAGGGCAGCACATCGAAATAACCGGCCCGCAAAGCGCCGGTCAGCAGCTTGTCGCGCACGGGCCGGGTATTGACGAAAACATGCTGCGCGACAGCAGCACCGCGCGAATAGGTCGGAAGTGCGGCAAACCCGGTCAGCCTGACGCCGTCGCGTTCGGCATCGACCCGGATCGCATTGTCGATGAAGTCGCGCCCCATGACCCGCGAAAGGCGGGCATGCAGCGCATCGAACAGGTCGCCCTGCTCTGCATCGGCGCGAAAAATCAGCCGGTCCTCATCGGACAGGGTAAAGCCGACCGAGGGTTCCGCCATTGCCAGACGCCGGATCACATCCGCGATGGCCTGCGTCTCGGCGCGTTCACTGCGCAGGAATTTCAGCCGCGCCGGCGTGGCGAAGAACAGATCGCGCAACTCGACAATGGTGCCGCGATTCGCCGGAGCGGGCCGCACGGCTTCGGCCTTTCCGGCAGTGACGCGGATCTCGGCCCCGTCCTGCAGCGCCCGCGAGGTAATCTTCAGCCGTCCGACCGCACCAAGCGAGGGCAACGCCTCGCCGCGAAATCCGAAACTGTGAATGTTCAGCAGATCCGATCCGTCGATCTTCGAGGTCGCATGACGCGACAGCGCCAGAGGCAGATCCTCTGCGGTCATGCCACAGCCATCATCCACCACCCGGATCAGCGATTTGCCACCCTGAGAAATTGTCACATCAATGCGCCGCGCCCCGGCATCAAGCGCATTCTCGACCAGTTCCTTCACTGCCGAGGCAGGCCGCTCGACAACTTCGCCCGCCGCGATCCGGTTGGCAACGCTGTCATCAAGCTGCCTAATAATAGGGCGTATATGGGGCGTGTGCTCACTCATACCGCAAAATCTAGCATAACGTCCAAACTCTGGGAATGATTCGCAGCGCCAAGCACGGGATTTGCGGAACTTCTGCGCCTCGCGAAAGCTTTATTAACCAGGCGGAACCGATCCGCACGAATTTGGGAGTTAAACATGAAAAAGATTACAGCCGTTCTTTTCTGCTGCACCGCCTTGGCCGTTTCGGCATGCGGTCCCAACACCGCGACACGCGCAACCACAGGCGCCGCGACCGGAGCCGTCGTTGCAGGTCCTGTCGGAGCCGTCGCCGGGGCCGCGCTTGGCGGATCGGGAACCGTACGGGTGGAATAAAATCCCGCCTCAATGAACAGCCGATAGTTAAGGCCGCGCCATCACATGATGGCGCGGCCTTAACTTATTCCGCTGCTTCTATCCCGTCGGGCTGCCCAACCAGCACGAATTGCAGCGCATCCGCATCCAGCCATTTCTGCGCAACGCGGGCAACATCATCAGCGGTCACAGCCTCAATCAGGCCATTCCGCGTGTCGGGATAGTCGATGGGCAAGCCGATAAGCTGCATTCCCGTCAGGATACCGGCGATTCTGGTGTTACCGTTCCAGCGAAGCGGATATTCTCCGGTCAGATAGGTCTTGGCATCCGCCAGTTCCTGATCCGTCACACCTTCGGACATAAGCGCCCATTCCTGCCGCGTCAGTTCGACCGCCTCGGCCACCGATGCGTTAGAGCTTGCCATCCCGCCCTGCCAGCTTGCGCCGTACACACCGTTCACCAGCGAGGTATAAACGCCATAGGTCAGCCCGCGTTTTTCGCGAATCTCCTCCATCAGCCGCGAGGAAAAACCGCCGCCGCCCAGAATGTGATCGGCAACGAACGCCGCGAAATAATCGGGATCATCCATTTCAGGCGCAGGCTGAAGGAAGCTCACCACGGTTTGCGGGCTGTTCCACTCGATCAGTTCGACGCCACCATCGGCCAGAAACTCTGCCTTCGAAGGCAGGGGCGCGGTCGCCTCGGCTGGCAGATCGGCGATGATCCGGTCGATCAAAGCGCCAAGTTCTTCGGCGTCGATATCCCCCGCCGCGCCGACAATCAGGCGATCTTTCGCGATGACGCGGTTCTTCGCCTCGACCAGATCGACCGGACCAAGAGGCATGACGGAATCCGCCGTCCCGTTAATCGAGCTGCCATAGGGATGCGCCCCCCATGCTGCCTTTGCCGCAGCCTTCGTGGCAATGGCCTGCGGATCATTATCCTCGGCCCTGATCGAGGCCAGGACCTGTCCCTTGACCCGCTCTACCGCGTCATTATCGAAGCTCGGATCGGCAAGCGCCAAGGCGATCAGATCGGCCACCTCATCGCGGTTTTCGGTCAGCATCCGGGTGGAAACGGTCAGCGCGTCGTCGCCGACATCGAAATCTATCCCCGCGCCAAGTTCCTCGACCGCCGCCGCAAAGCCGGTCGCATCCATCTCACCCGCGCCTTCCTCAAGCGTGTGGGTCATCAGATTGATCGCACCGCGCTTTCCCGGCGCATCGAGGCTTGCCCCGCCGCGAAAGGCGAAGTTCAGCGCCGTGAACGGGATCGAGTGATCCTCGACCAGCCATGCCGTCACACCGGATGGCGTGGTGATTTCCTGAATCTCGGTGGCATGGACCGGCTGCGAAGCGATCGCGCTGGCGGAAACAAAGGCGATTACACGCAGAAAGCTCATTCGGCGGCCTCCTCGGTCATGGGTTCCGGCCCGGAAGCGTCAGGGGCCTGCGGCACATCACCCGGGGTCGGCTCATCCGATTCGGCAGGCAGCAGCCATCCCGTCACCGTCGCAGTGCTGTTCAGCACCAGTTCCGCCGCCTCGGCGACATCTTCCGCCGTGACATCCGCCAGCAGATCGGGCCAGTCATTCACATCTTCGACGCTCAGCCCGGTTGCCAGACCCTGACCGTAATCATAGGCGCGGCCATGCGCGGAATCTCGTGAATAGATCTCGGCGGCGCGGATCTGGGTCTTGACCCGCTCAAGCTGATCGGGGTCGGGGCCTTCCTCCAGAAACTTTGCCAAGGCCTCATCAAGCGCGGCCTCGGCCTCTTCGATGGGAACGCCGTCAACCGGAGCCATCGAGATGTAAAAATTCGTCGGGTCCACCGCAAAACCGTCATAGGCAGCGCTTGCGTAAATGGCCTTGCCGGTCATCATCAGTTCCTGCGCCAGAACCGAGGTCTGCGCCGAACCGCCGATCAGTTCGGCCAGTACGGCCAGAGACGCCGCCATTTCCTGTTCGCCCGGATCGCGTTCCGGCACCAGCACGGTCCGCGTCATGACCGGCTGAGGCACACGCGGATCATGCATGACCATGCGGCGCGGGGCTCGCTGTTCCGGTTCCTGCGGGCGTTCTTCGCGGGCCACGTCCTCTTTGGCGGGGATCGGGCCGTAATACTCCTCGGCAAGACGTCGGGCTTCATCCGGCGTCACATCCCCAGCAAGGATCAGGATCGCATTATTCGGCGCGTAATATCTGTCATACCAGTCCAGAGCATCCTCACGCGTCAGCCCGGTCATCTCGGCCCGCCAGCCGATCACCGGGCGGCCATAGGGGTGATTGAGGAACTGAGCCGCCCCGCGCTCTTCCCGGAACAGCGCCGAGGGATCGCTGTCGGTGCGCTGCGCACGTTCTTCCAGCACGACCTGACGTTCGGCCTGCCAGTCCTCCTCCCCGATGCGCAGATTTTCCATCCGGTCGGCCTCCATCTCCATGATCAACGGCAGGCGGTCCGAGGCGATGCGCTGGAAATACGCGGTATAATCATAACTGGTGAAGGCGTTATCCATGCCGCCATTCGCGGTGACGGTCTTGGAAAGCTCTCCGGGTTCCAGCTTTTCCGTACCCTTGAACATCAAATGCTCAAGATAATGGGCAAGCCCGGTCTTGCCAGGTTTTTCATCGGCTGACCCGATCTTGTACCAGACCATCTGGACCACGACAGGCGCACGGTGATCCTCGATCACGACAGCCTCAAGGCCGTTATCCAGTGTGAAACTGCTGATACCAGGAGGCATCTCGGCATGAAGCGGGGCGGCAAAGGTGGTAGCCAGCGTTGCGGCCAGTAAAAACGCGCGCATCGGCGATCCTTTCACGGGGCAGAAGCAGCGCGAAGATGGCGTCGCGCGGCGCGGCGGGCAAATCACGACCCGGTGACCGGGCCCGCGATCCGATTACTCGTCCAGAAGCGGCGGTGCCGATGGCGTCCGCGCACCCGCACGTTTCCAGCGCTCATTTTCGGCCCAGCTATCCAGTGTCATTGGTTCATAAGCGCGATAATAGACATCGGTCTTCGCCCAGACCTCAAGCAAGCGGCGGGAACGGCTGGCACGCAGCTCAACATCTTCCTGAGCAACCTGCTGACGAATACCCGGCGTCACGCCGAGCCGCGACGTATAGTTGACCAATGCACCATCGGCAGAACCGATCCCCGAAGGTGTCAGACGCTGCGGATCGCCGCCAAGGGCCGCCACCGCATCGCCTTTGGGATTCGGGTCGGTCAGATTCGTCCCGCCCGGAGTCGGCTGCGGCAACTGGTTCAGATCCGGCGGAAGCAGCAGGGGGCGCGTCGGAACGATCGCGAACTCATCGGGCGTATCCTGACCGGCCGTAATATTATGTAGACGCGGATCGTTGGAACAGGCAGCAACAGCCGCCGCCCCGATCAATGCCCAGATTGCCCGCATTCCGGTCCCCCGTTTATCATTGCTGCCCGTTCTAACCGGATTTTCCGGGCGCGTCACGGGTCTTGTCTTCATCCGCCTTGTTCGGCTGCGGAGGATGCAGGATCAGCCCGATCGCGCCCGCAAAGATCGAGATATCCGCGACGTTGAAGCTGTACGGATTCTGCCAGTTCGGCAGGGACATATTCAGGAAATCCGCCACCGCGCCATAGGCGATGCGGTCAATCACATTTCCGATTGCTCCGCCGATCAGCAGGCCCGCCGACATCTGGGCAAACCATCCCGGCCGGGTCTTGCGTACCCACAGCCACACCCAGACACAGATCGCCACGGCGATGGCGATCAGCACCCAACGGGTAGAGTTCTCGGACGAGGAAAACAGCCCGAAATTCATCCCCTGATTCCATGCCATATGCAGATTCACCCAGGGCGGGAGAAGCTCGATCTCCCGCACACGATCAAGCCGCAGGACATGGACGACATAATATTTGCTGATCTGATCAAGCGCGATGATCGCAGCCGCAACCCAGACGAGGACGCGCAGCGTATGCGTCGAAGCGGTCTGCGCAGCAGCATCCTTCTTCGCCGCAGACGCCTTTTTCGGCTGCGTCCCCGGAGCTTTCCTTGCCTTGCCGGTCGATGCGGCGGCGCTTTTGGTTGCTTCCTTGGCCATCAGTGGCGGAAATGACGCTGACCGGTGAACACCATCGCCAGACCGCGGGCATCGGCAGCGGCGATCACCTCGGCATCGCGCACCGAACCGCCGGGCTGGATAACCGCAGCCGCGCCCGCATCGGCCAGTGCCTCGACCCCATCGGCGAAGGGGAAGAACGCATCGGATGCCACCGCGGCCCCGGTCGTCAGCGGAAGCGGCAGAGACAGCGCTTCGGCCATATCCTGCGCCTTGCTGCGCCCGATCCGCGTCGAATCGACGCGGCTCATCTGACCGGCACCGATGCCGACCGTCGCCAGATCCTTGGCATAGACGATTGCATTCGATTTGACATGCTTGGCGACGGTCCAGGCAAACAGCAGATCCGCAAGTTCTTCATCGCTTGGCTGGCGCTGCGTGACGACCTTCAGATCCGCCTGCAAAACCCGGCCATTATCGCGAGACTGGACCAGAAACCCGCCCGCAACCTGCCGGAACGCCATGCCGCCCTGACCGGGATCGGGCAATCCGCCCGTGGTCAGCAGGCGCAGATTCTTGCGGGCCGCGAAAACCTCTTTCGCCTCGTCAGTGGCGTCGGGAGCGATCACAACCTCGGTGAAGATCTCGCTGATGGCACGGGCCGTATCCGCGTCAAGCGTCTGGTTCAGCGCAATGATACCGCCAAATGCCGAGGTACGGTCGCAATCATAGGCCCGGCGATAGGCTTCTTCGGCGCTTTCCGCCCTCGCGACGCCGCAGGGATTGGCGTGTTTGATAATGGCACAGGCCGGACCGTCCGCCGGATCGAACTCCGCCACTAGCTCAAACGCGGCGTCGGTATCGTTGATATTATTATAGGACAGCTCCTTGCCCTGCCATTGCCGCGCCGAAGCAACACCGGGACGAGTCTCGGCAGTAGTATAGAACGCGGCACGCTGATGCGGGTTCTCGCCATAGCGCAGCCCCTGCGCCAGCGTTCCCGCGAAGACCCTGCGGCGCGGCGTTTCGGTGCCGGTCGCGTCAGCCATCCAGCCCGAGACGGCAGCATCATAGGCCGCTGTCCGCGCATAGGCGGTCTGCGCCAGAGATTTGCGCATCGACAGATGTAGCCCGCCCTTCGCGGCAAGCTGCTTCAGCACCGCGTCATAATCCTCAACATCGACGACAACGCCGACATAGGCGTGATTCTTGGCAGCGGCGCGGATCATCGCAGGGCCGCCAATATCGATATTCTCGACACATTCAGCGTAATCCGCGCCCTTCGCGACGGTTTCCTCAAACGGGTAGAGATTGACCACCAGCAGGTCGATCATGCCGATATCATGCTCTGCCGCCGATTTCATATGCGCATCGTCGTCACGCAGGGCAAGCAGCCCGCCATGCACCACCGGATGCAGCGTCTTGACCCGGCCATCCATCATTTCGGGAAAGCCGGTGACCTCGGAGACATCCTTGACGGCGATTCCGGCATCGCGCAGGGCCTTCGCCGTACCGCCCGTAGACAGGATCTCGACGCCGGCTTCATCAAGCCCCCTCGCGAAGTCTATCAGCCCGGTTTTGTCTGAGACGGAAATCAGGGCACGTTTCAGCGGAACGATGTCTTGCGGCATATCATCCTTGAGGCATTGCTTTCGGTTCAGCGCCTAGCTAGCGCCTGCCCGCATCAAGGTCCAGCTAATCTGCATTGCATATGTCTGCAGAGTTTGCCGCAGAACGATCTGGGACGACGCCAGAGGCTCCGGCTCGCCTGCCTCAAGATAGGCAGAGGGCTCCAGCGTCAGCCCGGCCACAAGATCGTGACTGAAATACCATTCCTCATTCCCCGGCAGTTCAAGCCGGACCGCATCGCCATCCGGTATCGCCGTGATCGCGGGATGCAGATGAAAGCGGATTTCAAAGCGGATCCCGCCGGATTCCTGCAAGGCCCGGCTCAGCCGGTCCTCTGCATCTTCATCCAGAGCGGCAAGCGTGTCCTCTCCGCGCAGTTCATCGCCATCGGGGGACAGGTACAGTTCGCGCAGATGAGTCAGCCCGTGCGTCCCCTGCCAGGCATCATGACCCGACAGGATCGTTTCCGCCTCATGCGGCGATGCGAGCGGTTGATCCGGGGGCAGAAGATTGCCGTCCCTGTCGCATTTCCCTGCCCAGACCTTTTGCGGCAACAGGGTCAGACGCTCATTCCCCTTCCCGTCTGGCGGCAGAAGCTTGGCTGAACTCAGCCCCGAAAGGCATAAGGTCGAGTGACAGGCCGTTGCCCGGCTGGCGCGAGGCCATGCCCCGCCGAAATGACGGCCCGAGCCGCAATTCACGATGATCGGATGCCGGGCCGAAGTGAACTCTATCGCCAGGGTCGAGGCATGGGCATGGGCCGCCGCCGCACCGGCAGGCGGGGCCGAGGCATCCAAAATCACCGTCGCGCGGGCACGGGCCAGCCTTGCATAGCCTATCGCGTGACCCCGGGCCGGGTCGGCGGGACCAGATGCCATGCGCAGGCTGTGATCCAGCCGCCCCGACACGCCGCGCCCACTGCCATGACAACGCGGCAATCCGCCATCCGCATGGCGCAAGGCCCGCAGGACCGGCACGATCTCTTCAATCGCAGCGTCTATCTGTCGCGGCAGGGTATGCCCGGTTGCAATGGCGGTTTCCCTGACCCAGCCAAGCAGGGACAGGCAGGTCAGCAATGCCTCGGCATCGCGGCTGTGCATGACATCGCGGTGCAGGCTGTTTTCGACCTCCCGCGCAAGCGCCTCAAGCGCGGGCGGCACACGGGTTTCGGCCCCGCGCAGCGACATGGCCGCAATCGCCCTGCCCGACAGAGCCTCGATGCGCGACCTTCCCGATTCGGCATCGGCGCCTTCCAGCAGGGCAAGCTGCGCGTGAAGACTGTCGAAAAACGGCTGAGCGCCGTTCCGGTCCAGCCCCGGCAGGATCTGCCCGGAATGCAGTATCCAGCGAAGGACCCTTCGCCCGGTCACATCCGCCCGCCATTGCGGATCGAAGCTTTCACCCGGCGGTTTCGGATAAGCTGCGATCCAGTCCAGCACACGCCGCTGCGCAAGGTCCCGCGATTTCGCGCTGTTCACTGCGACCAGATCGTCAAGCCAGCCGAACCCGTGAAACTCCTCCGCGATATTTGCGGGAACCGGTGCAGTTCCAAAGGGATCGCCTTCGATATATCCTCCGGTCAGGTTCAGCCTTCCGTCCAGCATCTGCTGACCGCGCATAGCCGAACCGAGGCCACGAATCGCAGGCTGAAAAACGAAACCGAAGGGAGGCGCGGCATCGCTCATCCGGCCACCCGATGTTCTGCCTCTGGTTTGCGCAGACGGGCGATGAAGAACCCGTCCATCCCGCCAAGATCCGGCCAGTAATCCGGGCGTAACCGCAGCCCGCCGCCTGCGGTGATCCATTCCGGCGCGATCCCCGGCAGATCCGGCATCTCGACACGCAATTCTGGGTGACGCGACAAAGCTGCCGCAAGCTGTGCTTCACCTTCTTCCGGCAGCAGGGAGCATGTCGCAAAAACCAGCCTGCCGCCGGGACGCAGCATCGAAACCGCCCGGTCGATCAGCCGGGCCTGCAACTCGACCAGACCGGACACCGCCGAACCGTCGCGAATCAACGGCAAATCAGGATGACGGCGAATAGTGCCGGTGGCAGAGCAAGGCGCATCCAGAAGGATCGCATGCGGCGCGGTATCCGGCTGCCATTCCAGAGCGTCAGCCTCGACGATGTCGGCGCTCAGCCCGCAGCGCTGAAGGTTTTCACGCAAACGCGTCAGCCGCGCCGCCGAGATATCCACCGCCGTGACATGCGCACCGGATGCGGCGATCTGCAATGTCTTGCCTCCCGGCGCGGCACAGAGATCCACGATGTTTTCCTCGGGCTGCGGCTGCAATACCCGCGCCGCCATCGCGGCTGCGGCGTCCTGCACCCACCACTCGCCCGAATCGTAGCCCGGCAGATTGCTGATCTGACCCGCATCGCGAAGGCGGAAGGACCCGGTCGGCAAAGGGTCGCCGGGCGCATCCAGACCCGGCTTGCAGGTCAGATCCAGCGGTGCGCCATTTTGATGCGCTAACTCGATTTTTGCCGTAACATCCTCGCCCCATGCCGCGATCACGGAACCGCGCAGCCAGTCCGGCATCTCTTCAGGAGGCAAGTCCCGCCACGCCTCGCCTTGCACCGAGACCTTGCGCAGCACCGCATTCACCATCCCCGCCGCCGCCCTTCCCTTTGGCCCCATGCCGCGCACAAGACCGACCGCTGCGTTGACGGCACCATGCGGAGCCTCGCCCGCCTCCAGCATCTCAACCGTTGCCAGACGCAACAAGTCAAGCACTTCGGGCCGTGGTTTCTTCGACACATGCTGAACCAGCAGGGAATCGGCGCGATCGATATTGCGCAGCACGCTGAGCGCCAACCGCTGCGCACGCGCCCGATCCGGAGGCGCCAGCCGCGAGATCGCGCCCGCCTGATCGGACAGGGCCACGCCATCCTGTACGCCCGAAATCAGCCTCAATGCGCCTTTTCTCGCCGCATGCTGTCGTGGCGCCTGTGCCTTTGCCTTGTCCAATACCGGTCCTTTCCCTAGATTCCATCCTGTTACCGCAATGAAAGGCCGCCCGCTATGTCCGAGAAACGCGATTTGCCGCCCGAGGCGCAACGCGCCCTTGCCGAAGCCGCAGAGCGCCGCAAGCAGGCAGCCGAGTTGAAGCTGCCGACAGAGCTCGGAGGCCGCGACGGGCCGGAACCCATCCGTTATGGCGATTACGAGAAAAAAGGGCTCTGCGTCGACTTCTGAGAACAGGCGCGGCGTATGGAACGACCCTGCGCCGGGGCTGATCCGGGCTGCTTACAGCGTCAGCCCTTCTGGGTCCGGCAATCCGTTCGCGCGGCAACAGGCCGTCAGCGTATTGGCCAGCAGGCAGGCGATGGTCATCGGCCCGACCCCGCCCGGAACCGGAGTAATCGCCCCCGCAACCCCGGCCACGCTGTCATAATCCACATCCCCGACCAGACCGTCATCCGTGCGGTTGATGCCCACATCTATCACCGTTGCGCCGGGCCTGATCCAGTCGCCGGTCACCATTTTCGGCCTGCCGACCGCAGCCACGACGATCTCGGCGCGGCGCACCACGTCGGGCAGGTCTTTGGTCCGGGAATGCGCCACCGTCACTGTCGCATTCTCGGCGGTCAGCAGCGCCGCCATAGGCTTGCCGACGATATTCGAGCGCCCGATCACCACGGCCTCCTTGCCCGACAGATCGCCAAGCTGATCGCGCAGCAGCATCAGACAGCCAAGCGGCGTGCAGGGAACCATCGCCCGCTGCCCCGTCGCCAGCCGCCCGCTATTCGCCACGGTGAACCCGTCCACATCCTTGCGCACGGAAATCGCGTTGATGACCTCGGATTCGTTGATGTGATCCGGCAGAGGCAATTGCACCAAGATGCCATGAACGCTTGAATCCGCGTTCAGCCGGCCCACAAGAGCCAGAAGATCGGCCTGCGAGGCATCCGCGGGCAAGCGGTGCTCAAAGCTTTTCATGCCCGCCTCGACGGTCTGCTTGCCTTTCGAGGACACATAGATCTGGCTGGCGGGATCCTCCCCCACAAGAACCACGGCGAGGCCGGGAATAATGTCATGGTCGCGCTTCAGCGCCGCAACCTGATCCGCGACATTTCGCCGTAATTCAGCAGCATAGGCTTTCCCGTCAATTCGCGTCGCTGTCATGTCGTTCCTCTGAGCCGCCTTCATATCGAAAAAACGAACTAGTCCATCGCGTCCCCGAATTCCACAGCCAGAATCGCCACAGAGGGGTTATTCGCTGTTCTGCTTGCTGCCCAGAAAGGCCTCTTCCTGCGCGATGAAATGCTCCATCATCATGCGCCAGATCCGTTCCGCCAGATCGGGATCAAGCCCGGCGGACGAGGCACGGCTGCGCGCCAGCGATGCGACCTCGGCCACACGGGCCTCGATCCGGGCGGGCAACCCGTCACGCGCCTTGATCCGGGCGGCACGGTCGATCAGCCCGCTGCGTTCCGCCAGCAATTCGATCAGCTTCGCGTCAAGCTGGTCGATCCGGGCCCGCAGGGCCGCCATATCGGAGATATCTTCATGCGCCATGCCCGAGTCATGCCGTCACCGTCCCGGCAGCGCAACCCGAATGTTGCAGAATTGCCGCAGCGCAGCAACCTCGCAGGGTTTCAGGAACTCTGGAACCGGCGACACGTTTTAATATGTGAGAGCGGCCTTATGCCGCAATGAAAGGAAGCGCCATGGATAAGATTGGCGTCGTTATCAATCTGGGCTTTGCCCTTGCATTGGTGGTGGGTGCCTCGGTCCTGATGGTCCTGTAGGCCTATATTGCCACGCCGATTTTTACACAGCAAAAAACCCCGGTCCTGCTGGCCGGGGTTTTTGTTTTCATCCTGTCATGCACCTGAAGCGTGATCAGGGCTGCGGAACCGGCTCACCCGAACCCGGAGCGCGACCACCCGCCTTGGGAACCGAGCTAACCTGAGGAATACCCGACGACGGCGTATCATCGTCCCCGCCAAGCGCCTCACCGCGAATGACCTTGCCGATTTCCTCTCCGGTCAGGGTCTCATATTCAAGCAGACCCTTGGCGAGACGCTCAAATTCCTCTTCCTTCTCGATCAGGATACGGCGAGCCTCGTCATAGCCTTCTTCGATCAGGCCATGTACCTCTTGTTCGATCAGTTCCTTGGTGGCAGCCGAAACCGAGAACCCCCCGGTATTGCCGGAATATCCCTCATGCGCCTCGGCATAGTCGATATTGCCGACCTTGTCGGACATGCCCCACCGCATCACCATCGCCCGGGCCAACTGGCTGGCCTGCTGAATATCGCCAGCCGGACCGTTCGAGACGCCTTCCTCACCATATTTGATGATCTCGGCAGCCTTTCCGGCCATCGTCATGGCCAGTTTCTGCTTGGCCTCGTCCTTGTGGAAATTCAGCCGGTCCATCTCGGGCAGGCTGACCACCATGCCAAGTGCACCACCGCGCGGGATGATCGTCGCCTTATAGACCGGATCGCATTTCGGCAGAGACAGACCGACAATGGCGTGTCCGGCCTCGTGATAGGCGGTCTTTTCCTTCTGTTCGGGCGTCAGCACCATGCTGCGACGCTCGACACCCAGCATGACCTTGTCCTTGGCGTTCTCAAAATCTTCCATCGTGACGAAACGCCGCCCGATTCGCGCCGCCATCAGCGCGGCCTCGTTCACGAGGTTCATCAGATCCGCACCCGAGAAGCCCGGCGTACCCCGCGCAATGATGCGCAGATCGACATCAGGACCCTGCGGCACTTTCTTGGCATGCACATCGAGGATCTTCTCGCGGCCCTTGATATCCGGGTTCGGCACATGAATCTGACGGTCAAAGCGGCCCGGACGCAGCAGAGCCGGGTCCAGCACGTCTTTGCGGTTCGTCGCCGCGATGATGATCACGCCGTCATTCGCATCGAACCCGTCCATCTCGACCAGAAGCTGGTTCAGCGTCTGTTCGCGTTCGTCATTGCCACCGCCGATACCGACGCCACGGGCGCGGCCCACCGCGTCGATTTCGTCGATGAAGACGATGCAGGGCGCGGATTTCTTGGCCTGCTCGAACATGTCCCGGACGCGGGATGCACCAACACCCACGAACATTTCCACGAAGTCAGAACCCGAGATGGTGAAAAACGGCACACCCGCCTCACCCGCAATCGCGCGGGCCAGCAAGGTCTTACCAGTACCCGGAGGGCCCACCAGCAGCGCACCCTTGGGGATCTTGCCGCCCAGACGGCTGAATTTCTGCGGATTGCGCAGGAATTCGACGATCTCTTCAAGTTCTTCCTTGGCTTCGTCGATCCCCGCAACGTCGTCAAAGGTCACGCGGCCATGTTTTTCGGTCAGCAGCTTGGCACGGGATTTTCCGAAACCCATCGCCCCGCCTTTGCCGCCGCCCTGCATCCGGTTCATGAAGAAGATCCAGACCCCGATCAGCAGGATGAAGGGCAACCAGACGCCGAGGAAGGACATGAAGCCGGATTGCTGCTGCCGTTCGACCTGGACCTCAACGTTATTGGCGATCAACTCATTGGCGATTTCCTCGCCCTGCGGACGTACCGTGGTGAACTGATTGCCGTCATTGGTCCGCAGATTGATCACCTCACCATCGATGGTGACAGAGGCGACCTGATCATTCTCAACCCGCTCAACGAAATCGGAATAGCTGATCTGGCGGCTGTTCATCTGCGAGGCACCGTCGCTGAACAGGTTGAACAGCATCAGGATCATCAGGAACAGAACGACCCAGAATGCGATGTTACGTGCGTTACCCAAAGGGCGGTCCTCCGGCGGGATAATGTATGTTTGTCGTGAAAATAGGGATTCAGGGGCGGGGTTCAATGCCCAAGCAACAAACGGTTAAATTCCAGTCTACCGCGAAGCGGAACCGCCGTCAGCCCGTTTTCCGGGAAAAGCGACGGAACCATGATGTCGCAGCCCCGGTGAATCGTCGGCAGGGCCTGCGCCTCAAGATGGGTCAGCCCGGCGCTGCGCCAGTCCACGCAAGGAGCATCGGCAGCAAGTGCAAGGACCCTGTCCTCTCGCCTCAACCCGCTGATCCGCCAGCGATTATCCCAGATATCGCCAACCAGATCCCCCTGCATCGCGGCGGCGGGCTCACGATGGATCAGCAGGCCGGATGACGGGTCCAGAACCGCGCCATCCAGCGTCGCACGCTTGCCCGAAGCGAGTGCCTGAAGCGCGTAATCCACCCCCGGACGACGCGGAGGATAGGCGGCCCCGGTGACATGGCGGATTCCCGCTATGATCAGCCTGCGCCGCATTTCCTGCGGGCTGGCATCGAAAAGACCGCGATCTAGCAGAACCGAGCCACCGCGAATCTGTGCAGTTTCAACCAGTGGCAGAATGGCAGAATTCAGCGCATCCCGCGCCTCGGCGAGGTTCTGAGCCGACATGGCAAGCGCCGCCGGATCGAGATCAAGCTGCGCAATCGCCTTCCGCGCACGGACCCTCTCGAAATCCTCATTCTCATTGCTCGGATCATCCGTCCAGCCGATACCGTTCTGTTTCAGCCAATGCCGGAGCTCGACCCGTCCGATCTGTAACAGAGGCCGCAGCCAAGCCCGCCCGGCAGCCTCACGCCGCGCAGACATGGCCGCAAGACCGTCAATCCCGGCCCCGCGCCCAAGCCGCATCAACAGCGTTTCGGCAATATCGTCCCGAGTATGGCCAAGCAGCACGGCAGGCAGATCCATCTCTTCTGCCCAACCGGCCAGAAGCCGTTGCCGGGCCAGACGCGCATTCGCCATGAGATTGCCGGAGTTATCCCGATCCGTCCATCGCAGCACCCGATGCGGCAGGCCAAGCGCCTTTGCCGCCCTGCCAGCCTGCTGAGCCTCGACCGCCGATTCGGAGCGCAACCCGTGATCGACCGTCGCAGCGGCCAGACGAATGCCGCCCGCCTGCGCCCAACGCGATGCAAGATGCATCAACGCGACCGAATCGCCTCCGCCAGATAAGGCAATCCCCATCGCCGGAAACTCTGCCGCGAGACGGTCGAGCGCCGCGAAAGCGCGGCTCTGCACGTCACCGGGATCACTCGGCACGTTCCCCCTCCGCCGATGTCGCATCAGCGCATCCGGCCTGCTGCGCCTGTTCGGCGGCAGTTGCGGCTTCGGGAGATCCGGGGAAACGCGTCGTCAGTTCCGCGAAATAAGGGCAGGCATCTTTCGCGTCGCCAAGCCGGATCATCGCCCCGGACAATGCCAACAGGCTGGCGGGTGCACGCGCACCGTCGGGCGCGGCGGAAAACGCCTGAAGCCAGGATTCGGCAGCAAGGGAGACCTGACCGCTTGCGTCCTGTGCCACCCCGCGCAGATACAGCGCTTCAGCCGTCAGGGGTCCGCCTGCATGGGCAGAGATGAGATGATCGAGTTGCAGAATCGCCTCGGGCCACTGACCCGCATCGACCGCCGCGCGGGCCTCATCGAATTCCCGCTTCTCTTCCTCGGTCGGCGGTGTCGCCCCGGTATCGGGTTCCGAGATCGGCGGTAGCGTGGTGGCGCTGATGCCTGAGCCGGATGCGGACATCCCTGCGCCCCCGCCGGATGACGGCAGAGCCGCGCCGGATTGGCCAAGCTGGCTGGTCATCAAAGCGCCAAGATCGCAGTTCTGATCCAGTTCGCATAAGCGGAACTCGATATCTCCGATGCGATTCGTGCCATCCGCGACGATACGGCTGATCCGGTTCGAAAGCTGTTCGGTCTGCTCGGTCAGTTCCGCAAGACGCGCTTCCATCGCATTCATCCGGTCGATTGCCGTATCTCCGCCAGCGGCGGCGAATCCTTCGGCACCAGAGGCCAGAAGCTCGGCACGCAGCGCCTGTAGGTCCGCAGAAACCGCCCTCAGATCCGCCTGCATATCGGCAAGGGTCTGGTCATCGACCTGTATCCGCGCGGCCTCATTCTCTGCATCCACTGTCGCGGCGATATCTTCAGCGGCAGGCAGCAAATCGGCAGAGGGCATCGCCTCAAGCCCCTCGATCAGCGCCGGATCGTTCAGTTCGACCACGCCGGGATCAAGTTCACTCACCTGCGCCAAAGCGCCGAAAGGAATGCATGCCAGCATCCCGGCCAGAATTGCCGGGGCAGACCGCATTATGTCCCCGCCTGAGTCTGGCCGACAATCGTGACGGCGCGGCGGTTCCGCGCCAGACAGCTTGCTTCGGACGCGCAGATAGAGGCCGGGCGTTCCTTGCCATACGACACTGTCTGGATGCGATTAGCGGCAACACCTTTCGAGACCAGATATTCCCGCACCGAGGTCGCCCGGCGGGCGCCAAGCGCAAGGTTGAACTCTCTGGTTCCCGGCTCATCGGCATGACCCTCGACCATGACCGGATATGCCGCATTCTGGGTCAGCCATGCAGCCTGCCGGGTCAGCGTATCGCGGGCATCGTCGGAGAGGGTCGCCTCTGCCTCACTGAAATAGACGGTATCGCCCGCCGCCGCGAATGAGGTCCCCGGGGCCGTCATCCCGGTGCCGGGATCGCCGGGCAGCCGCGTCCCGGGACGGTTCACATCGCCCCGATAGATCGCCGTCCCGTCAGGCCCGGTCATATACAGATCAGCAACCGGAGCCGACACGACCTGCGGGTCGGACGGCATGTTGCACGCCGACAGGGCCGCAATCGCGGCAATCATCGTCAGGGTCACACGCATCAATTCGTTTCCTCGGCCTTGCTCAGGGCAGCAGCGGTCCCCATGCAGGGTCCGAGGCTGCCTCACTCAGCGCAACAGGTCGCATGTTTCGACCCGTGATGTCTACTGAATGAAGAGCCGGCCGGTCGTCTTCGCCATCCAGCCGTGTGAAGATCAGCACACGACCATTCGGCGCCCAGCTTGGCCCGCTATTGCGGGAATCGGTCGTCAGAAGCCGTTCGTCCGAGCCATCCGGACGCATGATGCCGATCTGCGATCCATCGCCGGAATGCCGCGTGAACGCGATCCGGTCGCCGCGCGGGGACCATGCAGGCTCTCCGTAATCCGCGCCGTCCTCACCGAAGGACACCCGGCGCGGTGCAGATCCATCCGCCCGCATCACATAAATCTGCGACCCGCCCGAGCGGTCGCTTTCGAAGGCGATCTGCTGCCCGTCCGGAGACCATGACGGCGCAGTGTCGATGGACGGACCGAGCGTCAGCCGCTTCACGAAACCGGGATTCGACACCTGCATGATCCAGATATCCGTATTCCCCGCCGTCTCGCGCGAAAACGCGATCCATTCTCCGTCAGGGGAATATCGCGGCGCAAAGCTCATCGCTTTGGGGTCCCGCGTAACCGGGACCGATTCGACCGTTTCGACATCCAGAGACATGATCTGCGGAATACCCGAGGCAAAACTGGTATAAAGCACGGTCCCGCCATCCGGAGAAAAGCGCGGCGAGAGGACAAGATCATCGGGCGCGGTCAGCCATTTCACCCCCGCCCCGTCATAATCCATCACGCCGACACGCTTGACCCGTCGCGTTGCCGGTCCGGTTTCACCGATAAACGCGATGCGGCTGTCGAAATAGGGATCCTCGCCGGTGATCCTTGTATAGATCTGGTCGGCGATCTTATGCGCGGTCCGCCGCCAGCCCTCGCGCGGCGCATCGAACTGCATCCCGTCGCCAAGAGGCTCACCGGCGAAAATATCGAAAAGCCGGAAACCGACCGCGATATTATCGCCCGTCAGGCTGACTCGCCCCGCCACAAGCGCTTCAGTCTGCGTCATGCGCCAGCCGACATAATCGACCGCGCTGTCGAACCCGGCAGACGGACCTTCCTCGGGTGAGACGATTTCGAACAGCCCGGTGCCGCGCAGATCTTCGGCGATCACGCTGCGGATATCACCGACCAGGCCGTCCTCGCTGTCCGGCCCCTCGAAATGCAGCATGATCGGCATGGGCCGCATCACGCCTTCGGTGATCTCGATCCGCAGAGGCTCATCCTGCGCCGCGACCGCACCGGGCAGCATCGCCGCCGCGCCAGCCAGAACCAGCGGCACCACCAGACGGAACATCATTCGATCTCCTCTACGCCAGAGGGCGAGAACGTCATCTCGACATCGTCCCATTCGAAATACTTGTCGGCAGGAAGATCATAGCCTTCACCCGCACAACGCAGAACCGCGCGGCGTGCGGCTTCGAATGCCTGCTGCCGGGCGCTGTCGGGTTCGGGGTCGTCAACCATGCGGAAGCTTTCGGGATCAGGCATGCCGTCGCGATCCATCTGGAAGCCGATGATCACGCGCATTTCCGCCGCATCGGTCGAGAGGGCGCTGAGATTCCAGCAGCTTTGCACCGCATCCCGGAACCCTTCCCGTTCCTCGGCGGTCATCGGCACCGAGGCAATCTCGACCGCTTCGTTACGCGGCAGTTCCGAAGGTCGGGTTTCGCCCATTGCATCGGCAAGCACATCGTCCAGCTCGTCCAGATCGAGGGTCGTCGCCCCCGCCTCATTCAACGCGTCGGTCAGCACATCGGACCCGCCCCCTTCGCCCTCGCCCTCAGGCGCATTGCCGTCAAACGGGCTTGGGGTCGCTTCCTGAGCATTCAGCGCCTCAAGCTGAAGACGCTCCTGTTCAGCGAGCCTTTCGGCAAGAGCCGTCTCACGCGCAAGCTCGGCCTCGGCGCGGGCGCGGGCTTCTTCCGCTGCACGCTCACGCGCTTCGCGGGCGATGCGGGCTTCTTCCTCACGGCGGGCAGCCTCTTCGGCGAGGCGCCGTTCTTCCGCTTGCCGTTCAGCCTCGGCGATGCGGGCTTCCTCGGCCCGGCGGCGTTCTTCTTCCAGACGCTCCTGCTCGCGCCGCGCTTCCTCTTCGGCCAGACGCTGCGCTTCGGCCCGTTCAGCGGCAAGCCGTTCGGCTTCGGCGCGTTCCGCTGCCAGACGCTCGGCCTCTTCCCGGGCGCGTTCTTCTTCTGCAAGACGGCGCTGTTCTTCCTCACGCGCGGCGTCTTCCGCCGCCAGACGTTCCTGTTCTGCGCGTTCAGCGGCAGCCTCGGCGGCCTGACGCTCTTCCTCGGCGCGTTGCGCTTCGGCTTCCTGACGTTCGGCTTCCGCCTGCGCAGCCGCCGCTTCAGCCTGCTGCCTTGCGGCCAGAACCGCCTCGCGCAGCCCCTCGGGGCGCTCGGGCGGGTATCTGGACTGGGTCAGCGCCAGTTCCGAAACCGGCTCGGCTTCGGGCGGCTCCGGCACTTCACCCGATTCCGGCGCGTCCGGGCGGTCCGGCACGGCGATCTCGGGCATATCGTCGGGCAGAGGCGCGGCGGGCGAATCGTCCTGTGACGGTGGAAGCGGCGCAGGTTCGGGCGCGAGCGTCGCGACATCCACGGGCGGGTTGGCCTGTTCAAGATCGCTCAGATCCGGTGCCGGTTCCGCATCGGTTGCCGGAGAAGGCAGCGTTGTCGCAGTGCTGTCCGGCTGTGGCACGTCAAGCGCCAGATCGGGGCCTTCCGGCGCGGTCGTATCCCCCGGAGCCTCTGGCTGCACAGGCGCCGCGCCATCCGCCTGCCCTACCGGCCCGGCCCCGCGCGACCTTGCGGCAAGTTCCTCGAATTCCTGCGCAGAAATCGTCACCACCTCGGCAATCTGCGGCGGCGGGTTGTCATCGGCGGCGAACAACGCCCCACCGACCGCAGCCCACACGACCAGAGAGCTGTGGGCAATACCCGACACCCACACACCGATACGCTCGGCGCGGTCCCTGCCCTGTTCTGCAACCTCAAGCGGATCCAGCATCGGATCAGCCGTCCATCCGCGGCCCGCCCGTGTCGGTCACGAGCACGATATTATTGAACCCTGCCGCATTCAGCGCCCCCATGATCTGCATCACACGCGCATAGGTGATCGCGCCATCCGCACGCAGGAAGATCTTCGAGGATTGCCGCCCCTCGGCCATTTCGCGAAGCCGGGTGACAAGCTGATCCTCGGCAATCGTGTCTTCCATCAACATCAGCGGCCCGTCGGCAGGAACCGAGATCGTCAGCGGCTCTTCCGGCTCGGCGGCGACGGCATTGGCAGCGGTATCGGGCAGTTCCAGAGGAACACCGACCGTCAGAAGCGGCGCCGCCACCATGAAGATGATCAGCAGCACCAGCATGACATCCACAAAGGGCGTCACGTTGATTTCCGCCATTGGCTGACGGCGGCTGCGTCCGCGACGTCCTGGCCGGTTGCGGGACTGGACCTGCATGGCTCAGCCCTCGTTCAGTTGGCGGGACAGGATCGTCGAGAACTCATCCGAGAAGTTCTCATAATTCGCGCCAAGCCGGTCTGCGTCAGCCGTGAATTTATTATAGAAAATCACCGCCGGAATCGCCGCCAACAAGCCAAGCGCGGTGGCCAGCAACGCCTCGGCAATGCCGGGCGCGACCACGGCAAGGGATGTGTCCTGCGCAATCGCAATCTGTTCGAACGCCGTCTTGATGCCCCAGACCGTCCCGAACAGCCCGATAAAGGGCGCGGTCGATCCGATTGTCGCCAGGAAGGACAGACCGCGCGTCAGCCGCACCTCTTCGCGCCCGATCGCCACATTCATGGCCCGGTCGATGCGTTGCTGCGTTCCCGGTATCATCCGGCCCGCATCGTCCTGCGATTTCCGCCATTCTCCCATTCCGGCGGCGAAAATACGTTCCGCAGCGCCGCGCGGGTTTTCCCCCATCCTGTCATAGAGATCATCCAGCGGCTCACCCGACCAGAAGGCCCGGTCGAATTTCGCCGCCTCGGTCCGCGCTGCGCCGAATTTCAGCAATTTCTGAATGATCAGCGCCCATGACCAGAAAGACGCGAGGATCAGCAACACCATCACGATCTTCACAATCAGCGAGGCGCGCATGAAAAGCGCGATCAGCGAAAAGTCGAGTTGTTCCATGCTCTGCCCGTAAAATCCCGGCCGTTTTCGGCCATTTCCGGGATTTCTAACAGAAAAGACCGGGCGCGACCAACGAAATGCCGTTCAACTTCGCATGAGTTGCGCAAGATCGCCCGGCAGCCTGCGCGGTCGCATATCCGGGCCCAGACAGGCCAGCGTCACAAGGGCGGAAAACAGCACCGTATCGCCGCGCAAAACCTGCTGTTCCAACTCGATCCGGGCCGGAGTGATCCTGACCACACGTGTGGTCACGCTCAGTTCATCGTCGAAGACCGCCGGGGCAAGGTAATCCGCCTCGACCCGCCGGACAGCGAAAACCGCGCCGCTTTCCTGCTTTAGCCGTGACTGGTCGATGCCCAGTTCACGGATCCACTCGGTCCGGGCGCGTTCGATGAATTTCAGATAATTGGCGTAATAGACGATCCCGGCCAGATCGGTATCTTCGTAATAGACACGAACCGGCCAGAGATGCATCAGTCGCGGGTCCGGATGATCTCGGCGAACTGGCCGAAAAGCTGAGCATTCGCACAGACGATATTCCCGGCATCGACGACCGGACCTTCGCCGCGGATCGCCTCGACGAAGCCGCCCGCTTCCTTGACCAGGAGGATACCCGCCGCAACGTCCCAGGAATGAATGCCGCGCTCCCAATAGCCCTCATAGCGCCCCGCCGCGACATAGGCGAGATCCAGCGCCGCAGAGCCGAACCGCCGGACGCCCGCTGTCAGAGGCATCAGCCGCGCCAGATCCTTCAGCGTTGCCGGAAGCGTGCCGCGCCCGCCAAAAGGAACCCCGGTCGCGAAGATCGATTCGATCATCTGACGGCGCCCCGAGACCCGCAGACGCTGCCCGTTCATCCATGCGCCGCCGCCTTTTTCGGCGGTGTAAAGCTCATCTTTTGCGGCGTCGAAAATGACCGCTGCAACGATCTCGCTTTTATGTTCCAGCGCGATGGAAACGGCCCAATGCGGCAAGCCGTGCAGGAAATTCGTCGTGCCGTCCAGCGGGTCCACGATCCAGCGGCGGGTCGGGTCCTCGCCCGCCTCTTCGCCGGTTTCCTCGCCGATCCAACCGTAATTCGGACGTGCGCCGCGCAACTCTTCCTTGATGATGCGTTCGGCCTCTTTATCCGCACGGCTGACGAAATCGCCCGCGCCCTTGGCCGAGACCTGAAGATTCTCGACCTCACGGAAATCCTTGACCAGGCTGCGCCCTGCCTTGCGGGCCGCCTTGATCATGACGTTCATATTGGCGCTTGGCATCGCGCTGCTCCTGCAATTCGGTTTGGCGGGGGTTTAGGCCCTCTGCGGTGCAAATGGAAGCCATTGCCTCCGGGCAAGGTGCGGCAGGGATCATCGCGGAGGCCGGGTCGAGCGCACCGCCTCGGTCCGCGCCAGTCTGAGAAAATGCTGCATATAGGCGTGCTGAGCAAGTTCCTCGCGAATTCCGGCATGGACGGTGCGGCGGATACCGCTTTCCGTAAGCCTCACGAAACCCAGCTCTGGATTGCCAGCATGGCGCTGCAAAACCCAGTCGGGCATCACCGCGACACCGCGCCCGGCGGCAACCAGCATAAGGGATACATCGGTCAGTTCGATCTCGCGTATCTCTCGCGGCTCGATCCCGGCAGGAGTCAGGAATTCCGAGAACACATCCAGCCGCGAGCGGGTCATAGGATAGACGATCAGGCTTTCAGCGGCCAGATCCTCGGGCCGGGCGAAGCCACGCGCCACAAGTGGATGACCCGCTGGCACCACGAGAGTTGGAGAATAATCGAACAGAGGCTCGAAATGGATCCCCGGCAATGGCTCGGGGTCCATCGAAATTACCAGATCGACCTCTTCGCGCTGCAAGGCCGGCAGGGCGGTGAAGGCGAGCCTCTGGCGGATATCCAGATCCACCTCGGGAAAGGCGCGGCGGAATTTGTCCAGCACCGGCAGAACCCAGTCGAAACAGGCATGGCATTCCAGGGCGATATGCAACTGGCCGACGCGCCCGTCTCCGACCCCCTCGATCTCGGCTTCCGCCGCCTCGACAAGCGGCAGCACCTGCTCTGCCAGCCGCAGCAGCCGCAAACCGGCGGCTGACAGGCGCATGGGCCGCGAGCGGCGGACGAACAGATCCACCCCGGCCTGATCCTCAAGAGCCTTGACCTGATGGGACAGCGCCGATTGAGTGATGTTCAGTATATCCGCCGCACGCGCCAGACCGCCCTGTTCATGGATTGCGCGAATGGTTCGAAGATGTCGCAGTTCTAGATGCATCTGTCTCATGATAATCATGTGGATTATGAATTTGTCTCACGCCGCCTGACATGGCACAAGGCCCCCGAAAGGAACGCCACCATGAACAAGACCGCCGTCAGCTTCGAATTCTTCCCGCCCCGCAATCTGGACGCCTCATTCCGGCTGTGGGAAACGGCGCGGGCGCTTGCGCCGCTGTCGCCGGATTTCGTGTCGGTGACCTATGGCGCGGGCGGAACCACGCGCAAGCTGACGCATGAGGCTGTGGCGGCGCTGCATAATCATTATGGGCTGAACGTCGCCGCGCATCTGACCTGCGTGGATGCCAGCCGCGAAGAAACCATGCAGATCGTCGATGATTATGCGCAGGCGGGTGTGCGCGAAATCGTGGCGCTTCGCGGCGATGCGCCTCAGGGTCAGGATCGCTGGACGGCGCATCCGGACGGGTTTTCCTCATCCATCGACCTGATCGAAGCGATTGCGTCGCGGGGCGGTTTCACCATCCGGGCCGGTGCCTATCCCGAGCCTCATCCCGATTCGGGCGGCTCGACCGAGGCGGATGTCCGGTTCCTCAAGCTCAAGATCGAAGCGGGTGCGTCGTCATCGATCACCCAGTTCTTCTTCGATGCCGAAACGTTTTTCCGATTCCGCGACGCCTGCGCCGCGGCGGGCATAGATGCGCCTGTGCATCCGGGGATCCTGCCGATCCAAAGCTGGAACGGCACCCGGAAATTCGCCGCACGCTGCGGAACGACCGTGCCGGACTGGGCGATCGAGGCTTTCGAAAAGGCCGGACCCGAAGGCGAGGCCAGCCTTGCCCATGATCTCTGCACCAGGCTGTGCCGCGATCTGATGGATGGCGGGGTCGGGCATCTGCATTTCTATACGCTGAACAAGCCGGAAATGACGCTGGCCGTGTGCCGGGATCTGGGCATCGGCGGGACGGAACTGGCTGCCTGAGCGGGGACAGAACCCGGCCTGGCTGTTCAGGGATCAGCGCAGATTCTGATCGAAACGGCGCATCTGCCGGTTCCGCCTGCGCGACGTTTTTCCGGCCATGTCAGGTCCCAGAGCAGCAAGCTTTCCGGCAAGGATCGCCGCGCCCTCATAGGGTCGCCTGACAGAAACATGCAGCGCCTCGCTTGGATCAAGCCCCGCCACGCGCGGGGAACGCGCCAGAAACGCCTTCCCCCAGCCGCGCCAATTGCCGATTGAGGGCGCTTCGGCGTCGCAGGGAAAGCGCCGACGCCAGCCCTCGGGAAGGATCAGACCTGCATCACCGGCCTGTTCCAGCATCCAGACCAGTGGAATATTGGCCAAAGGGCGCGAATCTTCCTCTCCCCAAAGCTGGCCGCCTATGTCCGAGTGAACACCCCGGAACCACATTTGCGACACGACACCCGGCGCGTGATCCTCACTGTCCCAGAGGATCGGCTGATAGGCGGCGCGGTTCTCGTCCAGAGCCAGAGCCTGCGCACCCCGGCGGACATTCAGGCCCAGATGCTGATCATGAAAGCGAAAACGCGGCTCGGTCAGCATCCACAGCACAGGCAGGCGAATGCCGAGCGCCATGACGGTATCGAACACTCCGACCATCTCGATCGGAACCGTTTCGTGACAATGCCGCTGCAACCAGCTTTGCCTTGCCTCGGCAGAGATTTCGTTGCGATAGATGCGCCAGATAACGCGGATATTCCGCTCGGTCGCGGCTTCGGGGCGCAGAAGGCCGATGCGGCCGATCATGGCGGCGAGAGAGCGGATTGCGAAGGCGCCTCTGGAATAGCCCATCAGGAAGATCCGGTCGCCGGGTCTGTAGGATGTCGCCAGCCAGCCATAGCTGTCCCTTATGCGCCCTCCCATACCGCGTCCCATTGCGATACCCAGCAGGCTGCCCCAATCCTCCCATTGCTGACCGGCGGCGTAGCGGACGCGGAAGGTTGCGCTGCGCTGCGGGCGGAGCAGGCGATAGATGCGGCCTATATTCGAATGCCGCCCCTCCATCAGCGAGGCGAAAGTGCCGTCGATCAGCACGACATGGGTGACAGGAGGGCGGTTCATCGGCTCAGAATAGCACTGTTTTCTTCAATGCAACTCAACCCGAGATCCCCCCTGTTTCCAAGCTGCGATTTCCGACGCAGACGACGCCGCGCCATGAGATCCGGTTTGCCCCCGCCCTAGCATAAACAAATACGCATCACGGCCCGGAACCGTGCTTTCCGGGACCGGTCTGCGCAGCACTGACCATGCACAGCGCGTACACCGGATGTACACAGCACGTGCAGACAGGATAGGGCAACCCTGCCCGGTAACAAGACCGGATATCCGCGTCAGCTTTCCAGCCTGCGAACCGTCGCCCGTTCCATCATCCCGAAACCGTTGAAGCGCGTATTCGTCACAACCGAATAGGCTCCCGCGCCGTGAAAGATCACATAGTCGCCCTCACGGACATCGCCGGGCAGGGTCAGTTCTCCGGGCAGGCGATCCACGGAATCGCAGGTCGGGCCGAAGATGACGCGGCCGGTATCGTCGCCGCCGCGCGGCTCTCCTTCCGGGGTCAGAAGCTGGATACGGTCGATATTGCCGACAATAGGAAGCTCGGCCAAACCGCCATAGACGCCGTCATTCAGAAAGACATGCTCTCCGTCGCGGACCGCCTTGACGCAGGTGATCAGCGAGAACGCATCGCCGCAAATCCCCCGACCCGGCTCACAGACAAGATTCGGTGCATCCGCGCCGAACACCTCGGCGGTGACGCGACCGATCAGCCCGAAAATATCGTCAAGCGCAGGTTCCACACCGTGAACACGATGCGAGGGGAAACCGCCACCGACATTCAGCCGCTTTGCCTTCACACCGGCCTCGGTGCAGATATCCGCAGCGGTGCGGATATATTGCTCCCACGCGCCGGGATCGGTGCATTGCGTGCCGGGATGGAAGGTCAGGGACGGAATGAATCCCGCCGCGGAAACCCGCTTGAGAAGTTCCGCCGCCAGTTCCGGCGTTGCCCCGAATTTCGAGCCGAAATCATAGATCGCACCGGCAACGGGTAGCTTGAAGCGCGGCGAGATTTCGCAGCCTTCGGCGGGCACCATGTCAATCAGCTTGTCCAGTTCGGAGGCGCTGTCCACCGACCACGATGTCACACCCGCCTTGACCGCATGTTCGATTTCGGCACGGGAGCGGACCGGATTGTGATAATGCCGCGCGGCCCCCGGAGCCAGACGGCCGATCAGGTCGATCTCGGCCGGAGAGGCCACGTCGAAACCCTGCACCCCTGCCGCGACGAGATTTTCGATCACGGCTTCCTCGGGGTTCGATTTGACGGCATAGGTCACCAGCCCCGGAAACCCGTCCAGAAAGCGCCGCGCCGTGTCCTGCAGGACATCCGGGGCGAAGGCCATCACCGGATTTTCCGGTCGGGTCTCGCGGATGAGTTCTGCCGGGTTTTCCCAGATCTTGTCGGAATGTGTCATTCAGCTTCCTGATCGCGTGGTGACAAAGAGCGTAAGCCGCTTCCGCAGGAAATAGAGCAACTCGGGGCGCGATTCAAATGCGAACGCCCCGGACAAGCCGGGGCGCTGCGTTTCGACGAAAAGCCGGGATCAGTCCTGATCGCGAAGCTCTTCGGCCAGTTCCTCGCGCTGCTCAAGCGCTTCCTTGCTGAGTGCCGAGACCACCGCGATGCGGTCTTCGGTCATGACATAGGCAACCTCTGCCGGCTCCAGCACGACTTCCTTTTCGCCAAGGCCAAGGAAGCCGCCGACTTCGGCAATCGCACCGACGATTTCGCCATTGGCGTTGAGAATCAGATCCTCGACTTCACCGATCTTGTCCCAGTCGGCGTCGATTTCCGTATAGGTCGCGGTATCGTCCCATTCGGTTTCGCCGGTCACGTCGACGGTAAAGATGTCGACGCCTTCCAGAGCAGAAGCGCGAAGAAGACCGGTTTCCATTGCCTGACCCGGATCGCTGGCGGCTGCATCGGCAGCAGGCGCATCGGTGGTGGCAGGCGTTTCAGTCGCTGCGGTCTGCGCAAAAGCGGTGCCGCCAAGGGCCAGAACGATAGCGGAGGTCAAATACAGATTTTTCATGGTTAATTCCTTTCCATGCTTTGGACCTACATAACCCGGACGCTGACAAAACGTTTCCGGCGATCACGAAAATGTCTGTCAAGTTAGCAAAGATTATATCTTTTCAGCAAAGACTTACGGAGCGGCAAGGGTCGGTTTTGCCTGCTCAATGATCAGCGATACGCAGGCAAGACATCAACCCGTGCTGGTTTTCTTCGTGCCTCCACTTCCCAGTCTGAACAGATTGACGAAACCCTGTGCAGCGGAAAGATCGCCTTCGGCAGAGACAAAGCCCTTCGCGATCATCAGGACAAGCGGCGCGGTGCCATAGATGGCAAAGGCCAGCCCATTGCCGCTGCCTTTCAGAACGAACGGGGTATCAGGTGCCTGCATCGCGACGGTCTGCACCTTGCCGTTACGGACGGTCATGCGAAAGGACTCATTTCCGAAATCGAACCCGGCCACTGCCTCTTCTTCCGGCGTGGCGACAAGGTTCACACCCATAGAGATCATCAGCGCAGAGGGGCTGATGAAGCGGGTGGGGTCATGGCCGGGAACCGTCATCGCCCATCGGCACAGCGATTCCAGCACCGGCAGAAGCCCGTGCCCGGCATCGGTCAGCATGTAGATTCCCAGCTTCCGATCGTGATGAACCACTCCGGCCTGCGCAAGCTGCGTCAGCCTTGCCGTCAGTACGCTGGCGGTGATGCCGGGGATTCCCGCCCGGATCATCTGGAAGCGCTTGGGGCCGAAGACCAGTTCCCGCACCACCTGAAGCGCCCAGCGATCTCCGATCAGGTTCAGCGCATGTGAGACGAGGCAGCCCTCATCATAGCGGAGTTTCACGTCATGTTTCGTCATGAAAAAATACTATCAGTTGTTTTTTAATACTACAACTGGCATTCTCCGATTCGGAAATGAACGCCGAAAGGGATTCGCGATGACGTATTATTCCGGAATGCTGGCCGCCGTGCCGACTGCCAACAAGGACGCATATCTTGCACATGCGAAGGATAGCTGGCCAATTTTTCAGGAACTTGGCGCGACCCGCATGGTCGAGGGATGGGGCGTCGATGTCCAGAAGGGCAAGGTGACCGATCTGCTGGATGCAGTGAAGGCGAAAGACGACGAAACCGTGGTCTATAGCTGGGTCGAATGGCCCGACAAGGAAACCAGCGACAAGGCATGGGAGGCGATGATGTCCGGCGAGGTCGGGCAGGACATGCCCGAGATGCCCTTCGATGGCAGCCGCATGATCTTCGGCGGGTTCGAGCCGGTCTATGAGCAGGGGACTCTGGACGGTGCGAATTATATTCAGGGCTTTGCCGCCGCCGCGCCGGAAAAGAACAAGCAGGCCTATATCGACATGGCCGATGCGGCATGGCCAAGCTTCCGCGACAAGGGCTGTCTCGGCAATTTCGAGAATTGGGGGACGGATGTCCCGCGCGGCAAGCAGACGGATTTCTATCGCGCGACAAAGGCCGAGGATGGCGAGGCGATCGTGTTTTCGTGGAACACATGGCCGGACCGTGCCACCTGCGACAGGGCCGCTGAACAGATGATGGCCGAGATGGAGGGTCAGGACATGCCCGAGATGCCGTTTGACGGGATGCGCATGGCCTGGGGCGGCTTCGAGAAGATCTTCGATTCAAACGACGTCTGAGAGGGATATCGGATGAGTTTTGTTCCCTATCTGTCGTTTCAGGGCCAATGCGCCGAGGCTTTCGCCTTTTATGGCGATGTTTTCGGTGCCAAGCCGGTGCTGAGCCCTTTCTCTGACATCCCGGAGGGCGGCGACATGCCGCCCTTGCCCGAAGAACAACAGGGCTGGATCTTGCATGCCCAGCTTGTGACCGGTGACGGCGCGATGCTGATGGGCGCAGATATGCCGCCGCAATTCGGCGGGAAGCCGCAGGCGGGGGTCTCGGTTGGTGTCTGGAAGGGCGATGCGGGTGAGGCGCAGGCCCTGTTCGACCGGCTCGCCGATGGCGGTGAGGTGATCATGCCATTCAGCCAGACCTTCTTCGCCGAGGGTTTCGGCATGTGCCGCGACAGGTTCGGCACAAGCTGGATGGTCTCGACCGGCGATCCGACCGCGGCCGGAGAGGACTGAAACAGAACGGCATAACGGAGTTCGCAGACTGAAACCACATAACGGGCAAGCGCCCGGTTCAGGGAGAAAGACGATGAATTTTCACGGAAACCCGTGCTGGTATGAGCTGACCACATCTCAGGGAAAACTGGCCGATGCGGGGGCGTTCTATCGCGAGATCCTCGGCTGGGATGTGGCGGATTCGGGGATGGAGGGGTTTGACTATCATATTGCCAGCGTTGGCGATTCGATGGTCGCCGGGCTGATGAATATGCCCGACGACGTGGCCGGAATGCCGCCCTGCTGGATGATCTATTTCGCTGTCGATAACTGCGATGCGTTCTGCGAAATAGCCGTGGCCCGCGGAGCAAGGGTTTTTCGTGAGCCGGAATATGTCCCGGGCACGGGCCGCTTCGCGATCCTCGCCGATCCTCAGGGTGCTGCGTTCGGGGTGATGCAACCCGAGATGACCGACGAAACCCGCAAGCGGGCGGAAGCGGGGGAAAGTGCTTTCGACCAGAACAAGGCCGGGCATGGGAACTGGAATGAGCTGATGACCTCTGACCCGGAGGCCGGGCAGGCCTTCTATTCCGGGGTTTTCGGCTGGGCCGAGGGTGAGGCGATGGATATGGGCGAGATGGGAGTTTATCAGCTTATCCGCCGCGAGGGGAAAGATATCGGCGCGGTGATGGGGTTGGGCAATGCGCCGGTCCCGGCATGGCTGCCCTATTTCGGGGTGGATGGCAGCGTTACTGCCAAGGTCGATCAGATCAAGGCAGCGGGCGGTACGGTGCTGCACGGCCCTGTCGAGGTACCCGGCCCGGCCTTCATCGCGGTTGCGCAGGATCCACAGGGCGCGGGTTTTGCGGTGGTCGGACCCGAAAAATAGGCAAGACCTGGCTGCCGCCGATGCCTCTTCACGGCGCTGTCGGCAATCATCCGACTCAGACTTCGTTTTACTCTGTATCCAGTGAAAGGTCCTGACATGCGAGATGCCGAAGCCGAGATACGCGACCTTCTGGACACACAGGCCCGCGCTCTTCAGGCAGGTGACGTAGCCGGGGTCATGGCGCCCTATGCCGAGGATATCGTTCTCTTCGATTTACCACCGCCCCTGCAGGTGACGGCCGATCCGGGCGGGTTGCAGGACTGGATCGACGGTTGGGACATGCCCCCGACGATGCGCTATCGCGATATGACGATCAGCGTGTCGGGCGATCTGGCCGCCGCGCATGGTTTTATCCACACCACCGTGCAACGCGATGGCGAGAGCGGTGGTTACTGGGCTCGCGGCAGCTGGATCTTCCGGCGCAGCGAAACGGGGTGGAAGATCACCCATCACCATAATTCTGTGCCGTTCTATATGGATGACAGTCAGCGTGCGGCACTGGATCTGGAACCCGGCAGCGGGCCGGCCCGGATCTTCTGAACCCCGCATTGATAGGAGCCACAGATGAAACCCGCGATGCTTGCAGCAATCACCGCACTGTCCCTCGCCACTACCGGTCATGCCGAGACGGTGACTGTGGACGGGCATGAGGTCTATTATGAGGTTCATGGCGAGCTCGCCTCGGATCAGATTCCGGTCCTGCTGCTGCATGGAGGGATGATGACGATCGGATCGAACTTTGCCGGTTTGATCCCGGCGCTTTCAGAAGACCGTACAGTGATCGGAGTCGAGCAGCAGGGCCACGGCCATACCCCTCTGAACGATAACCCGATCACGCTGGAGACGATGCGCAGCGATACGCTTGCCGTGCTTGATGTGCTGGAGGTGGATCGCGCCCATGTCATCGGGTTCTCGATGGGCGGGATGCTGGGGTTGGAGCTTGCGGTGAACGCGCCTGAGCGGGTCGCCTCATTGACTGCGATCTCGGCCAGTCAGAACGGAGAGGGTATGTTGCCCGATCTGGTGCAGATGAACCGCGACCCGACGCATCAGCCCTCTCCCGAGGTGGCGGCGCTGCTGCCGAGCGAAGAGGCGTTCTCGCAAATGGCCGCCGATATCGCCGAGATGAACCCGGGCGGCGCCGAAGCCTTCGAACAGACCATGCAGAAGACCGGTGCGCTGATCGCTTCGGATTGGGGATGGAGCGATGAAGAGCTGGCAGCCATTCAGGTTCCGGTGCAGATCGTGTTGGGCGATACGGATTTCGTGACGGTGGACCACGCGCTGCATATGAAAGAAACGATCCCCGATGCGTGGCTGGCCGTGCTGCCGGATACGACGCATACGAACATCATGGCCCGCGAAGAACTGCCCGGACTGCTGACCCGACGGATCGAGACTCCGCAAAGGCATTGACATGACCGGGAACATCAGGATTGAGGGCAGCGGCGATTGCGGGAACTCTCCGAAGAACCGGCTTGCGCAGGATATCGCAATCGGGCTTGAGAACGGCGATCTGGATGCGGAATTACTGGCGGATGACGTGATCTGGCGGACTGCCAGCGGCGCGGTGATCAAGGGCGCTGCGGCGGTGGTCGCGGCTGTCAGGAAAGCGGACCGGCCCTCTGATATCACGGTCGATCATGCGATTTCACACGGCAAGGTCGGGGCGGCAAACGGGATCACCGGGCTGTCCGGAGGCAAGATGCGCGGTTTCGCGCATATGATCGGGTTCACCTCGACCTCCGCGAAAAAAATCGAGGCGATCAGCAGTTATTACACTGGTTAGGGTTGCCGGTTTCGTCATCCAGCAAGGATGAAGCGCGGAAGGTCTGCGGGCGGCTGACAACGGCAAGAGGTCTCAGACCATCTGGCTGCGCCGCTTGTTCAGTGCCACGCGGCGCAGGAATGCGGCGATGAAGATTGCCGTCAGCACCAGTACGATGGTTGCCGCCGGGGCGCTGTCCAGAAAGAAGCTGGCATAGGTGCCGCCCAGCATCCCTGCCAGATTGACCAGCACCGACACGACCAGCATCATGCCGAAGCTGCGGACGAGCAGGAATGCGATGGCTCCGGGCGCGATCAGCAGGCCGACGGCGAGGATCAGGCCGGTTGCGGACAGCGTGGCGACGATGGTCAGCGACAGGATGGTCAGCAAGCCATAATGCAGCAGCCCCACCGGCAGGCCCGAGGCCTTTGCCTGCGCGGGATCGAAAGCATGCAGCATCAGATCCCGCCATTTTACCAGCAGCGAGATGCAGACAACCGCCGAGATCCAACCCGCATTGATGATATCCGCCGCTCCGACACCCAGCATGTTTCCGAACAGGATATGGTCCAGATCCACATTGGTACGCAGCGCCACATACATCACGATGCCCAGACCGAACATGCCCGAGAAGACCACGCCCATCACCGTATCCTGCTTGACGCGGCTGTTCTCGGACAAATACCCGGTCGCCAGAGAGGTCGTCATCCCGGCCACGAATGCTCCGAGGATCAGAGGCAGGCCCAGCACATAGGCCAGCACGATTCCCGGCAGCACGGCATGGCTGACCGCATCTCCCATCAGGGCCCAGCCTTTCAGGACCAGAAAGCAGGACAGAAGCGCGGTGGGCGGTGCGACCAGAAGGCAGATCACGAACGCCTTGTTCATGAAGGGGAAGGTGAAGGGCTGAAGAAGGATCTCGAACATCAGACCGGCTCCGGCGTTTCGGTGGCCGAGGCGGCGCGGCGGCGGGCGGCAAACAGCCCGTGTTTCGGGGCGAACACGAAGGCGGCAAGGAAGATCAGCGTCTGCATCACGACGATGATGCCTCCGGTCGCGCCGTTCAGGAAGAAGCTGATATAGGCTCCGGTGAAGCAGGTGACGGCGCCGATCGCGACCGAGGTGAGGATCAGCCTCGGGAAGCGGTCGCACAGAAGATAGGCGGTGGCGCCGGGGGTCACCACAAGCGCGATGACCAGGAACGCGCCGACCGTCTGCATCGCGGCGACGATACAGGCCGAGAGCAGGACGAAGAACACGGCTTTCAGCAGACCGGCCCGCAGCCCGATGGACCGCGCATGGCTTTCATCGAAGAACACCACCATGAGATCCTTCCATTTTGCCACCAGAATGGCCAGCGACACCAGCCCGATAATCGCCAGCTGCATGGTCTGGCCCGGAGTGACGGCAAGGATATTGCCCATCGTGATCGCCTGAAGATCCACGGCGATAGGATTGACCGACACCAGAAACAGGCCCAGACCGAAAAATGCGGTGAAAATCAGCCCGATCACCACATCGACCTTCAGCCCCGAACGGTCGGACAGAAACAGCATCGCCGCCGCCGCCAGCCCTCCGGACAGGAACGCTCCGACCGCCAGAGGCAGCCCCAGCAGATAGGCTCCGGCCACGCCCGGCACCACGGAATGCGACAGCGCATCTCCGATCAGCGACCAGCCTTTCAGCATCAGATAGGCCGAGAGAAACGCGCAGACCGCCCCGACAAGCGCTGAGACCAGCATCGCGCTGAGCATGAAACCATAGGTGAACGGGTCCAGAAGGATGCTCATTCCGCGCCCTCTTCCCCGCGCTGTTGGGTGCGGTCCTGCGTATCCGGTATGTTCTGTGTCGCGCTGCGCATTTCCTCGCGGCGCTGCATCTGCTCGCCGTAATGGACCAGAGGGCGCTCATCGTCGGAATAGATCGTCACCGCACGGGCATCGTCATCGTCGTGCAGCGTGTCTCCGCCAAGGGTGAAGTGGCGCAGCACGCCGCCAAAGGCTTTTTCCAGATTCTGCCGCGTGAACGTCGTCTCGGTCGGACCCGAGGCCAGCACGGTGCCCTTCACCAGCACCACCCGGTCGCAGAATTCCGGCACGGAACCCAGATTATGCGTCGAGACCAGCATCACGCGGCCCTCATCACGCAATTCGCCAAGCAGGGCGATGATCTGTTCTTCGGTTTTCACATCGACGCCGGTAAAGGGCTCATCCAGCAGGATTACCTGCCCATCCTGAGCCAGTGCGCGGGCCAGAAAGACGCGTTTCTTCTGACCGCCGGAAAGCTCTCCGATCTGGCGGTGACGGTAATCTTGCATGCCGACGCGGCGCAGCGCGGCCTCTACCGCGTCGTGATCCGCCTTCGAGGCAATGCGCAGGAAGCCCATTTTTCCATAGCGGCCCATCATCACGACATCCTCGACCAGCACCGGGAAGGACCAGTCGACTTCTTCGGATTGGGGGACATAGGCGACCAGATTGCGGCGCAGCGCATCCCGCACCGGCAGGCCCAGCAGGCGGATATCGCCGGCAGAGACCGGCACGAAGCCCATGATCGCCTTGAACAGCGTCGATTTGCCTGCGCCATTCACCCCGACAAGCGCCGTCACCGTACCGCGCGGGATTGAGAAACTGGCATGGCGCAGCGCACTGTGACCGTTGCGATAGGTCACGGTCACATCGCGGGCAAGGATGCCGCCATCCGGGTTGTTCCGGTCGTCTTTCATTCGTTCAGCCCCGTCTCAAGACCCTCTGCAATGGTCGCCGAGGTGACGCGCAGAAGGTCGATATAGCTTGGCACCGGCCCGTCAGGCACAGAGAGAGAATCGACATAAAGCTCTCCTCCGTAGGATGCGCCGGTTTCCCGGGCGATCTGGCGGGCGGGTGCGGTATTGACCGTGCTTTCGCAGAACACGGTCGGAATGGCGTTGTCCCTGACGCCGTCAATCACCTCACGGATCTGCTGAGGCGTCCCCATTCTTTCGGCATTCATCGGCCAGAGATACAGCTCTCGCAGGCCGAAATCCTGCGCGAGATAGGAAAACGCGCCCTCGCAGGTGACCAGCCAGCGGCGGGATTCCGGCAGGGCGGCGATCCGGTCGCGCAGCGGTTCGATCTCGGCGCGGAGTTGCTGCTTGTAGCGGTCCGCATTGCGCCGATAGGTTTCCGCATTGGCCGGATCATGTTCAGCGAAAGCAGCGGCGATATTGTCGATATAGCGCGAGGCGTTTTCCAGCCCCATCCAGGCATGGGGGTTGGGCAGGCCCTGATAGGCCCCCTGCGCCACCGGAATCGGCGTGATGCCATCGGTCAGCGTCACCGAGGGCAGATCACCCAGATTGGACAGGAACTGTTCGAACCATGCCTCCAGATTCATGCCGTTCCGCAGCACCAGATCGGCCCCCTGAGAGCGGACGAAATCGCGCGGGGTCGGCTGGTAGCGGTGGATTTCCGCGCCCGGCTTGGTGATGGACACGACATCGGCGGCATCTCCGGCAACATTCTGCGCGATATCGGCCAGCACCGTGAACGTCGTGACGACCTTCATCCGGTCCCGATCCTGTTGCGGCTGATCCTGCTGCGCCTGTCCGGGCAGGAGCGACAGGGCCAGAAGCCCAAGCGCCGCGCCTATTTTCCTGCCTGCATTCGTCAAAATCATCATCGGATCCTGCTTCTTACCATCTGTAAATGCAATTCATTCGCATTAGTCAAGCCAAAATGAGAATGAATCGCATTTCCTTGCCTTGCGGGCGGGATATGGCTAAAGATCGGTAAGCCTGTGACGGACAAACGGATGAGCGCAGAGAACACGGATTTCGCCAAGGCCCTGCGTGAGGCCGGGTTGCGGGCGACTCAGCAGCGGACGGCATTGCTGTCTATCCTGATGGAGGCGGTGGATCATCCGAATGCGGATGAATTGCTGGCGCGGGCGCGGGGGCTGGATGACTCGGTTTCGCTGGCGACGGTGTACCGGACTCTTTCGGCGCTTGAAGAGGCCGGGCTGATCCGCAAGCTGACGCTGGAAAACGAACCAGCCCGCTATGAGATCACGCCGGTGGCGGAGCATGACCATATCGTCGATATCGACTCGGGCGAGGTGATCGAGTTCGCCAGCGACGAAATCAACCGGCTTCGGGCCGATATGGCTGCAAAGCTGGGCTATGAAATCATCAGCCAGCACACGCTGATCCGCGCCCGCAGGATCCGGCCGGATTAATTTCCATATTTCACACAACAGAAAAGTACTGCGTTCGGTGAAACGCAGAACTCGTTCCTTCTTCTATCTTCAGGCCCATAAGATCCGGTTATATGATCTCCATGCCTGAAGGTTGGCGCGATCTGTGACGAGGCAACCGCGAAATGGCTTCTGAAGCAGCAGGACCCCGCTCCGGCTTGACCGTGGCGGCGCTTGTCCTAGAAAGATCTTCGCCGCCGCCCGGCCATTCTGACCACGGAGCCGCCATGAAAGCCCTTCTCGCCGCCGCCTTCACAACCTGTCTGAGCCTGCCCGCCACGGCCGAGACGACAGTGGGGCTGTTGCTGCCCGCCTCGGGCAATTACGCGGCACTTGGTCAGGATATCGAAGACGGGTTCCGCATGGCTCTGGCCGAAGCCGGACGGGACGATATCACCGTTCTGCGCGAGGATACCGAGGCGAAGCCGCAGACCGGGCTGATCAGAGCACGCAAGCTGATCATGCAGGACAAGGCCGATGTGCTGGTCGGGGTGGTCTCATCCGCTGTGCTGAGCGCGGTGCGCGATGTGGTGCATAACGCAAAGACGCCTCTGATCGTCGCCAATGCCGGAAACAGCGATGCGACGGGGAAAGATTGCTCGCCCTATATCACGCGGGTCAGCTTTTCGAACGATCAGCTTAACCGGCCTATGGGTGAATGGCTTGCCGCGCAGGGTGTGAGCTCGGTCTATACGCTCGCCCCGGATTACGCTGCGGGACAGCAGATGATCGGCGCGTTCTCTGCTGCATTCGAGGAAGGCGGAGGTGAGATCGCGGGCGTTGAGTTCACGCCTTTCGGCAAGACCGAGGATTTCGGCCCCTATCTGGCCAAAGCGCAGGCCTCGGGGGCGGAGGCGCTTTATGTCTTCTATGGCGGCGCGGATGCGATCAGCTTTGTGAAACAATATGACAGTTTCGGGCTGCGCGAACAGATGCCGCTTTATTCGGTCGGGTTCCTGACTGCCCCGCTTTACCTGCGCTCACAGGGAGAGGCGGCGATGGGAGTTATCGGGGCGCTGCATTATCTGCCGTCACTGGACACGCCCGAGAACAACGCGTTTACCGAGACCTACGCAAATGCGCATGACGGCAATCTGCCATCGGAATATGTCGTGGCAGGATATGATGCGGGCCGTCTGCTTCTGGGCGCTCTGGACAGCGGCGCAGAAGGCCGCGCCGAAATCGCCGCAGCCTTGCCGAAAATCGCATATACCGGCCCGCGCGGCCCGCTGGAGATCGACCCGGCGACGAATAATGTCGTGCAGAACGTCTATATCTTCGAGACAGTCAGCGACGGGGGAAGGATGACTCACCGGGTTCTGGACACGGTCAGGGCGGTCCGGGATGCGCCGAATGGCTGCGAGATGGGCTGAGTGACGGCGTTCTGGGTTCTTCAGACGCTGAATGCGCTGCAATATGCGGCGCTTCTGTTCCTGATCTCGGCGGGGTTGTCCGTCAGTTTCGGACTGATGGGCTTCGTCAATCTGGCTCATGGGGCGCTTTACATGCTGGGGGCCTATATCGGGATATCGGTCAGCCATATGTTCGGTTTCTGGCCCGCACTGGTCCTGTCGCCGCTCGCCACGGCCTGTATCGGCGCAATGCTGCATCTGACATTGCTGCGCCGGGTCGCGAAACAGGGGCCGATGCCGCAGGTTCTGGTCAGCTTCGGGCTGGTCTTCATTGCGGTTGAGCTGGTCAGGATCCTGTGGGGAGATATCCCGCTGACGCTGGACCCGCCCGCACTTTTGTCGTCGGGCGTTGCGTTGGCGGGGATCTCTTACCCGGCCTATCGGCTGTTCGTGATCGCAATGGGGGCAGCGCTGGCCACCGGGCTTTATCTGGGCATCACCCGCACCATGCTGGGGGCAGCGCTGCGTGCCGCGACCGAGAACCCCGCCGCGGCACGCAGCATCGGCATCCGCACCGAGAGGCTGTTTCTCGGGGTCTTCACCCTTGGCGCGGGGCTTGCCGGGCTTGGCGGCGTCATGGCGGTGCCAGTCGTCTCGGCCAGCAGTTCAATGGCGGTGACGGCGCTGATCCCGGCGCTGATCGTCACCGTGATCGGTGGCATGGGGTCCGTCACGGGTGCTATTGCCGGGGCGCTGATCGTGGCCGTAATCGAGGTTTTCGGCGCGGCTTTATGGCCCGATGCAAGCGCCGTGCTGGTCTATCTGGTCCTCGCCGCTGTCCTGATCCTGAGACCGCAGGGCTTGCTGGCCGGAACGCGGGCGGCGTGATGTTCAGACTGACCGCGCTGCGCAAGGCCGCCCTGACGCTGACCCTGCTGGTCCTTGCCGCAGCCGCGATCACCGGAGATTACTTTGCGCGGGATATCGTGGCCGAGATCGCGACGCTGACCATTCTTGTCATCGCGCTGGAGCTTGCGGCGGGCTTCGGCGGCATGGTCTCGCTTGCGCATGGGGCGATTATGGGGGTCGGAGCCTATGGCTATGCACTGGCAGGTCTGGCCGGGATGTCCGCATGGCCTGCCTCGCTGGCCGGTATCGCCGCTGCCGCGATCTTCGGCGGGGCGGTGGGGGCGGCATGCGCCCGGACCGAGGGGATTTTCTTCATCATGGCCACGCTCGCCTTCGGTCAGATGGCATGGGCCTTTACCTTCCGTGCCGATGCGCTTGGCGGAGATAACGGGCTTGGCGGCATCGACCGCCCCTCGCTGCCCTTCGCCGACAGTGCCGATCCGCTGGTTTTTGCCCTCTATGCGCTGAGCGTGCTGGTGCTGGTGATCCTGATGACCGTGGCCATCCTCAGATCGCCCTTCGGCAGAAGCTTGCAGGCAGTGCATGAAAACCCTGCCCGCGCCGAGGCCATCGGCCTGCCCGCGCGGCGTATCCGCATCGCCGGTTTTACCCTCTCATCTGCGCTTGCCGGTATGGCCGGGGTTCTGGCCGCACAGCATATCCAGTTCGTCTCGCCCGATCTGATGATCTGGACCGCGTCGGGCGAGGCTCTTGTCGTTCTGATCCTCGGCGGGATCGGCACGCTGGCAGGACCGGTTCTCGGCGCGGCGATTTTTGTGGCACTGAAACACTGGGCGGCAGGCTTCACGGATCACTGGCATTTGCTGATCGGTGCGCTGCTGATTCTGGTGGTGCTGGCCGGAGGGCGCGGCCTGTTCGGGCAACTCGAAACCCGGTTGCGCCATGATAGAGATTGACCGCCTGTCGAAATCCTTTGGCGGGATCGGCGTCATCAGGGATATCTCGCTGAGGGTCCAGCAGGGCGAAAGGTTGGTCGTCCTTGGCCCCAACGGAGCGGGCAAGACCACGCTTCTGCGCCTGATCGCGGGCGAGCTTGCGGCGGATAGGGGCAAAATCCGGCTGCGCGACCGCGATATTACCGGGCTTCCGGTCCACGCACGTGCCCGCGCCGGGATCGGACGCAGTTTTCAGCGCACCAGCCTGTTCGAGACGTTTACAATCCGGGAAAGCCTGATCCTTGCGGCCTCGGCCCATCACGACAAATCCGGCTTCGGGCGCGATCCACTGAGGGATACCCTGCTGCACCGGACCGCCCTTGAAACAGCGGCACAGGTCGGGCTTGAGGATCTTGACCGGCAGGTCAGCCGCATCGACCACGGCACACGGCGCAGGCTGGATATTGCCATCGCCCTGACCGGAGCGCCCGACCTGTTGCTGCTGGATGAACCTGCCTCCGGGATCGGGCCGGGAGGTGCCGAGCAATTGCATTCGATGCTGGCGGCGTTGCCGCTTTCGGTCACGATGATCGTCGTTGAACACGATCTGGACCTTGCTTTCGCCATTGCCGACAGGATCGCGATCATGGACCGGGGGCAGATCCGGTTTCACGGAACGCCGGATGCGGCGCGTCCTGCTTTGCGTGAGATCTATGATGCTTGAGATTTCGGGGCTGACGGCTTGCTATGGTCCGGTACAGGTGCTGCACGGCCTGTCGCTTTCCGTCGGGGCTGGAGAAATCCACGCTTTGCTTGGCCGCAACGGGGCAGGAAAAACCACAACGCTGCGCCGGATCATGGGGCTGCTGCCGCCGCAGGATGGCCGGATTCACGTTGGCGAAGATGAGATCACCCTCTGGCCGACGCCGCGCATTGCCCGCTCGGCGATTGCCTATGTGTCCGAGGGGAGGGATATTTTCGCGTCGCTTTCCGTGCGGGAAAACCTGTTGATTGCCGGGCGGATCGGGCGGGGCGCATGGACGCTGGACCGGATCGCCGGATTATTTCCGGTCCTCGGCGCACGGCTGAATCAGCCCGCCGGGACCCTGTCCGGCGGAGAGCAGCAGATGCTGGCCATTGGCCGGGCGCTGATGACCTCGCCCCGGCTTCTGATTCTGGACGAACCGACCGAGGGGCTGGCCTTGCCGGTGCAGACGCAGCTTGCCGATATGCTTGCCGGGCTGAAAGCGGACGGGCTGACCACGATCCTGGTCGAGCAGAATCTGCGTTTCGCAACCGCTCTGGCCGACAGGATCACGCTTGTTTCGGGCGGTCGCGATGTCTGGAACGGGGATCCCGCCGCTTTTGCACATGCAGACGACATACGCCGCCGCTTTCTGGGCGCATGAGAATGCCGGTTGCCCCTTTCGTAAACCGGGTCAGCCCCCTATATCGGCCACTTCAGCAACGGAGTCTCCTCAATGGGCTATAAAATCGCCGTCGCCGGGGCCACGGATAATCTGGGCCGCGAAATTCTCGATATTCTTGCAGAGCGCGAATTTCCTGCCGATGAGGTCATTGCGCTTGGCCCGCGCCGTTCTATCGGTTCCGAAGTCAGTTTCGGCGACCGGGATCTGAAGGTCCGCGATATCGACAGTTTCGATTTCGCCGGCTGCGATATGGCGCTGTTCGCTCTGGATACCGAGGCGGCGCGGAAATACGCCCCTCTGGCAGCGGATGCGGGATGTATCGTCATCGACAGTTCGGATGCGTTCCGGATGGACCCCTCGGTGCCACTGGTCGTCCCCGAGGTCAATGCCAGAGCGATTGAGGCTTATCGCGAACGGATGGTCGTCGCCTGCCCCGATCCGGCCACGGCTGAACTTGTGGCAGTGCTGAAGCCCCTGCATGAGCGTGCCCGCATCCGCCGCGTCGTGGTCTCGACCTATCAATCCCTCTCCGGCGCGGGAAAAGAGGCTATGGATGAGCTGTGGAACCAGACCAAGGGTCTGTATGTTCCCGGACAGGAGGTCGCGCCGCACCACCTGCCCCGCCAGATCGCCTTCAACATCATCCCGCAGGTCGGCGAGTTCATGGAGGACGGGTCAAGCCGCGCCGAATGGCAGATCATGGCAGAAACGAAGAAGATCCTCGACCGGTCGATCCGGCTTGCGGTGACCTCTGTGCGTGTGCCGAGCTTTGTCGGGGATGCGGAATCGGTGAATATCGAGTTCGAGGATTTTCTGGATGAGGATGAGGCACGCGATATTCTGCGTGAATCTCCGGGCCTGCTGGTGGTCGATAAGCATGAGGATGGCGGCTATGTCACCCCCGTCGAGTCGGTCGGCGAATTCGCGACTTTCGTATCGCGGATCAGGCAGGATTCCACGGTCGAAAACGGGCTGAGCCTGTGGATCGTCGCGGATAATCTGCGCAAGGGGTCGGCGCTGAACCTGGTTCAGGTGGCTGAAATCCTTGGCCGGGATTATTTGCAGAAGGGCTGAGTAACGGTCTTTCGCCGGGGGCGCTGCCCCCGGACCCCCGGGATATTTCTGCCAGGATGAACCGCGCTGTATCCCGATTATTCAGCGTCAGATGCGGGTTGTTCGGGGTCTGGCTTGGTTTCAATGGCGGGATCGGGGCCGGTATCATCCTCTGATCCGGCATCCTCCTTGGACAGAATGCGCATCGTACCGCGGAACCGGTCGGCCGGGGCGGTGGCGAGGGTGATCGCGTCCTCTCCGGGATTATCGCTCAGATATTGTGCGACCAGCCTGTGACCGAGGCCGTACCCGCTCCAACGGCGAATCGTCTTACCGGTGCCGAAGAACCATTCGGCATGGTCATAGCCGAGCCGCGACCACTCATTCATCGCCCGCCGTGTCAGTCCCGGTGCCGGGGTGACGGCGTCCCACGGATCGGGCTTGCCGCCGAGGATCTGAAGCACGAAATGACCTGCGAGCCCTTCGGTCACCATCGCTTCGCCCAGAGATTTTCCATAGCCCGGACCGTCCCAGCGGATCAGGTGGTGGAGTTCATGCACCAGAATGCGAATGAGCGCGTCGGGGCCGAATTTCTGTGGATCGACCGTCAGTTGAATCTCGCCCGGTGCAGGTGCGAAACCGCCCACCCCCCAGCCGGAGATCACGGCATCGCCGGAACCTGCGCGGATGGTCAGATCCACATCCGGCAGATCGACATGTTCGGACGCCACAGCGATCGCTTCGCGGGCGGCGGCACGGATTTCCGGCATGACACCGGTCAGGCCGTGACGCGCATTCAGGAAATGGATGTTGCAGACGGACATGACGCCTTGTCGCAATTTCGGTGAGACAACGCCACTTTAAATGCAGAACCGAAAGGTGCAATCAGCAAGAATCTGCATCCCATTCTAACCACCTGCTGACGGTATCGAACCGGATCGAGTGGCGGCGCTCTGGCCTGTGCCCGTCAGATCTCGGGCACAAGCACCTCGCGCTTGCCGACATGGTTGGCACTGCTGACCACGCCCTGATCCTCCATCATCTCGACAATGCGGGCGGCCTTATTATAGCCGATGGCCAGTTTCCGCTGGATATAGGAGGTCGAGCATTTGCGGTCCTTGGCGACGATCATCACCGCCTGATCGTAAAGCTGATCGTCCCCATCGGCAGAGTTCCCAAGCCCCAGAACCGCATCAATATCGCTGGCGACCTGATCCTCGGGACCATCCACCACGCCCGATTTATATTCCGGCGGGCCGAAGGATTTGAGATGGTTGACGATCTCTTCGACCTCTTCATCCGAGACGAAAGGCCCGTGAACGCGGGTGATGCGTGAGCCACCCGCCATATACAGCATGTCACCCTGACCCAGAAGCTGCTCGGCGCCCTGTTCACCCAGAATGGTGCGGCTGTCGATTTTCGAGGTGACCTGGAAGCTGATCCGGGTCGGGAAATTCGCCTTGATCGTGCCGGTGATGACATCGACCGAGGGGCGCTGCGTCGCCATGATCAGGTGAATCCCTGAGGCCCGCGCCATCTGCGCGAGACGCTGGATGCAAGCCTCGATCTCCTTGCCCGCGACCATCATCAGATCGGCCATTTCGTCGACGATCACGACGATATAGGGGAAGGTCTCGGGCTGGAATTCTTCCGTTTCAAAGATCGGTTCGCCGGTATCCTCATCGAAGCCGGTCTGGACGGTGCGCTTGAACATCTCATCCTTGGCAAGCGCCTCGCGGACACGGCCGTTATAGCCCTCGATATTGCGGACGCCCATCTTGGACATCTTGCGGTAACGTTCCTCCATCTCGGCCACGACCCATTTCAGCGCCACGACCGCCTTTTTCGGGTCGGTCACCACGGGCGACAGAAGATGCGGGATGCCGTCATACACCGAAAGTTCCAGCATCTTCGGGTCGATCATGATCAGGCGGCAATCCTCGGGGGTCAGCTTATAGAGCAGTGACAGGATCATGGTGTTGATCGCCACCGACTTACCCGAACCCGTTGTCCCCGCGATCAGCAGATGCGGCATCTTTGCAAGATTCGACACGACCGGCCCGCCGCCGATATCTTTCCCAAGCGCCAGCGGCAGGGGATAGGACGCGTCGCCGTAGGATTTCGCCGACAGGATTTCCCGCAGCAGCACTTTTTCACGCCGCGCATTGGGCAGTTCGATCCCGATCACGCTGCGCCCCGGCACGGTCGAGACCCGAGCCGACAGGGCAGACATGGACCGCGCGATATCGTCGGCAAGGCCGATCACGCGAGAAGCTTTCAGACCCGGAGCAGGCTCTAATTCGTACAAGGTGACCACCGGGCCGGGATGAACCGCGGTGATCTGTCCCTTCACGCCGTAATCGTCCAGCACCGCTTCCAGCATTCGGGCATTTTCTCCAAGTGCCTCATCGGAAAGCTGATGACGCTCGACCGTCGCGGATGCGGTCAGCAGGGAGAGGGGCGGCCTTTCGTAATGGCTGGTAGTCTCATCGAAACGCAATGAAGGTTGCGCCTCGGCCTGTGCCTGTTTCGAGGGGGCGGAGGGTTTCTTCGAGGCAACAACCCTGCGGGCCGTATCCGCACCGAAAGGATGCGGATCGGCAGGCTCGACGGGGTCTGCCTCATTGGCAGGTTCCTCAAGGGCGATGTCCTGATTTCTGGCGTTCAGCCGCTGCGTGACCGAGGTCAGCAGGCTGGCACCACGCTTTGAGATCACATCAGAGATGCGGGCCTGCACCTCATCATCGCTGGGGGCTTCGGCGTCATGCGCCTGCGGCTCGACCAGTTCGGACTGATCGTCCCATGTCTCGTCCTGACGGCGGCGGCGCAGCAGGCCGCGCTTTGGCTCGGACGGCTGGCTGTCTTCCCGGGCGGTATCGTCCTGACGCCGCGCTGACCGTGTTTTCATGCCCTGCGCGGCACCTACGGCACCGGCAGCCCCGCGCCCGAGGATACGCATCAGCGCATCATAGGCCGTCAGCAGCCCGGTGATCAGCCAACGCAGCAGGCGACGTGCCTCGGTCAGATCGAAACCAAGCACGAAGCCATAAAAGAAGATTGCTCCGGCAAAGACCATCAGCGCACCCAGCTTCAGGGACGCCGCCGGGCCAAAGGGCAACAAGCTCATCAGCCCGCCCATCATCATATCGCCGAAATGGCCACCAAGCCCGAAGCTTTCCTGCCACCCGACGGGCGGCACCATTGATGCGCAGTAAACAGAACCGAGAGCCACCGCAATCGGCAGGAACACCGCCCGCATAACCCGGTCCTCGCCCTTATGCAGCATGAGGCGCAGCCCCCAGACCATTGCGCCAAGCGCCAGACCCCAGGCTCCGTAACCGGCGATCATCATCAGCGGCGCGGCGATATAGGCACCAAAGCGGCCCAGCAGGTTCACCGGGGGCTGATCGGTTGCGGCAAGGAAGCTGGGATCGTCGGGCGACCAGCTATACAGAATCAGCGCCAGTCCCACGGCAAGCACGACCAGCCCGGCACCGATCAGCTCTTTCCCGCGACGCTCAAGGGCGGCCTGCGTATTCTGATCGAACAGCGGATCACGTTGTTTTGCCTGCCAGCTCGCCATGTTTCCTGCCCCTAATCGTAAATCGTTTCTTTCAGGCGGTTCAGCGCCTGTTCTGTTTCTTCGGCATCCGCGACCAGAGCGACGCGGATATATCCCTTGCCCGGATTCTGCCCGCCCACCTCTCGTGAGAGATAGGCTCCGGGCAGCACCTGTATCCCGGCGTCGCGCCAGAGCGTTCTGGCCGCGTCCTCGCCGTCTTCCACCGGCAACCACAGGAAAAACCCGCCTGCGGGTCCCTGATAGCCCGGCACATTACCCAGAACCCGGTCGGCCACGGCGTATTTCCGGTGATAAAGCTCGCGATTGGTCTGCACATGGGTTTCATCGGCCCAAGCGGCGGCACTGACAGCCTGCGCGGGCAGCGGCAGCGGCGCTCCGGCATAGCTGCGCAGGCGGCGGATCTGAGCGATTGCGGTCCTGCCTCCGGCGGCGAAGCCCGATCTGAGACCGGGCAGGTTAGACCGTTTCGACAATGAGTTGAACATCACCACCCGGTCGCTCAGCCCCATCCGCGATGCCACGGCCAAGGCTCCCGGCGGAGGCGTATCGCGATAGATCTCGGAATAGCATTCATCCGCGAAGACCAGAAAATCATGCCGGTCGGCCAGATGGATCAGACGCTCAAGATAATCCTCATCCGCAATCGATCCCTGAGGATTCGCCGGAGAACAGATATAGGCAATCGCCGTGCGCTTCAGCACCGCCTCATCAAGCGCCGTGAAATCCGGCAGAAACCCGGTTTCGGCAGTCGCCGGAACGAACACCGGCTCGGCACCGACAGCGGCGGCGGCGACGGCATAGACCTGATAAAACGGGTTCGGGATCAAAATGACCGGCTGCGCACCGTTTTTCTGCTGGGGACAGAGCGCCAGAGCCGCGTTGAACAGCCCCTCGCGCGTACCGTTCAGGCTGGTGATATGGTCCGGGACCACCTCCAGCCCGTGACGGCGGGACATCCAGCCGCAAATTGCCTCCAGCATGGCGGCGCTGCCTTCATTCGGGGGATATTTCCCGAAAAGCGCAATGCAGTCCGCCATGATCGGGGCCACGAAATCCGGGATCGGATGGCGAGGCTCGCCAATGGTCATGACGACAGGCTCGCCGCCGGGCTGGATACCCGACAACAACGCGCGCAAACGCGGAAATGCGTATTCCGGCAGGTTCGAAAACCGCTCGGTCTGTGCCATGACTGCCTCTCATTCGGGGTCGTGTCGCCCCGTTATTCCCCGAGATTACAAAAACGAGAGGCGTCAGTCCAGTGAACTTACGCTGAAAGCGCGATCTCGATGGCCCGGGCGACACGCAGCAGATGGCGGTCCTGACCGGCTGCACCCATCGCCATGATGCCGCAGGCGGGCCTTTCTGTTGGCAGGGTGATCGCAGGCAGGCCGAAAAGATTGCCGATCCGGGTATTGCGCAGGGTGAGAAGATTTTCAGCGGCAAAGAAATCCGCATCCGCCAGCAGCGCCTTTCGGTCCGGGGGCAGGATCGGCGCGGTCGGAAGGATCACTGCGTCGAACGGACCGACCTTGTCCGCCCAGTCACGGCGCAAACGATGCAGAGTTTGCCATGCTTCGACGAAATCCGGGGCCGAGACCTCTTTGCCCGCCCGGAACCGCGTCAGAATTGGCGGATACATCGCATCCGGCGCGTCCTCGATATGCGCCTTCCAGACGCCATAAGCCTCGGGCGCGAACAGGGTCGGAGACAGCGCCAGAGCCTCGGCAACGCAGGAAGGTGCCGCGCGTGTGACAGAGACCCCTGCCCTTGCCAAAGCCTCGACCGCCTCTTCGAAAGCCGAAACAGGGGCGTCGCGGGCATCCTCGAACGGAAGCCCGTCCAGCACCATCAGGCGCAGCCGTTTCGGCTCGGCCCCGGTCAGATCGGCAGAAGGCTGACCAGTGATCGCAGCGAAAAGCTCGGCGCAATCCTCGACAGCGCGGGCCAGCGGTCCGGCCACGTCGAAGCGAGGACAAAGCGGCACCACGCCGCGCATCGGCACCGCGCCCGGAGTAGGCTTGAACCCGACCAGCCCGTTCCAAGCCGCCGGAAGACGGATCGAGCCGCCCGTATCGGACCCGATTGTCGCCGAGGAAAGCCCAAGCGCGACCGATACCGCGGAACCAGAGCTGGACCCGCCGGGCGCAAGCGCCGGATCGAGCGCATTGGGCGGGGTCGCGGTTATCGGGTTCACCCCCAGCCCGCTGAAGGCGAGTTCGGTCATATGTGTCTTGCCCAGACAGATCAGCCCTGCGAGATCGGCATTTTCCAGCAGCCCGGCATCCCGGTCCGGTGTGCGGCCCTTCAGCAGGGCGGACCCGGCTTCGGTCGCGACGCCGCGACTGTCGATATTGTCCTTCCAACTGATCGGCACCCCGTCCAGAAGCCCCGAACGCAGCCCGGATTTCGCGCGATCATGCGCCGCAATCGCCTCGGACCGGGCGCGATCCGGTGTCAGCCGCGCGAAGATCAGATCGCGATCCGGGTGTTTCTCTGCCGCATCCAGATAAGCCTCGGTCAGATCGACGGGCGAGACCAGCCCCGCCATGATCGCACGGCCCTGCTCGCATGAGGTCTTGTCCAGCCAGTCCATCCCGCCTCCGCTGATTTGGCAGGAAGGCTAATCCGGGCAACGCCATACGTCCATCGCTTTTGCCGCATAGACGCGGACCGTGGCGCGGCATAATGTTCCGGCATGAAGAATGAACATGATGTCGTGATCGCCGGTGGCGGGCTGAACGGTCCGGCGCTTGGGCTTGCCCTTGTGAATGCGGGGCTGAACGTGGCTGTCGTCGATGCCGCGCCCGAAAGGGCCCGCAGCGCCGGGAATTTCGACGGTCGGGCCTATGCGCTTGCGCTGTCATCCGTCCGGCTGCTGCAAGGGATCGGCATCTGGCAGGAACTGGCCGGTCAGTCGCAACCCATCACCAAGGTTGTCGCACGGCAGGGGCGACAGGGCGATATCGGCCCGTTCGGCCTGTTCTTCGACGGGGCCGAGATCGAGGAGGGGCTTCTTGGTCATATGCTTGAGGACCGGTTCCTGTATCGCGCCTTGCTGGCCGCCATGCAGGAGCGGTTGTCGTTCCTGCCCGGCACGAAAGTCATCGCGCAGCAGGCCGATCCGGGCGGCATCAATGTGTCACTCTCGGATGGCCGCGTCCTTCGCGCCCGGCTTCTGGTCGGCGCCGATGGCCGCAGATCCGGCGTGGCCGAGCGTGCCGGCATAGACCGGACAGGCTGGGATTACGGGCAGACCGCGCTTGTCGCCGCTCTGGACCAGAGCAACAGCCATGACGGCACCGCGCATCAGATCTTTCTTCCGACAGGGCCGCTGGCGGTGCTGCCTCTGCCGGGGAAGCGGTCATCCGTGGTCTGGTCGCTGACCCGCAGCCGGGCCGAGACCATCGCGGCGCTTGACGATGCGGATTTCCTGTCCGTGCTGTCGCCCCATCTCAGCGATATTTTCGGCGATATCTCACTGGCCGGGCCGCGTTTTTCCTATCCGCTGAGCCTGACGCTTGCGAACAGCTATGTCGCGGAACGTGTGGCCCTGATCGGAGACGCCGCGCATGGTGTCCATCCGATTGCCGGTCAGGGGCTTAACCTCGGATTGCGCGACGTGGCGGCACTGGCGGAATCCATCGTCGATGCCATGCGGAACGGAGAAGATATCGGTTTCGCCACAACGCTTGACCGTTATCAGGGCTGGCGGCGCTTCGATGCAACCACGCTTGCGCTTGGCATGGACAGCGTCAACCGGCTGTTTTCCAATGAAAGCCGCCTGCTGGCCTCGGTCCGGGGCATGGGGATGGGCGCGATCAATGCGGTGCCGCCCCTGCGCAGACGCTTCATGCGGCAGGCTGCCGGGCTGAGCATCGACCCAATGCCAAGGCTGTTATCCGGCAGGCCGCTGTGAACCGACTCAGTCGGCCTTCAACTGACGGGCCTCGTCGATCAGCATGATCGGGATTCCGGCGCGGATCGGAAAGGCCAGCCCGGCGGCCTCGGAAATCAGCTCTTGCGCGGCGGCGTCATATCGCAGCGTGGCATGAGTGACCGGGCAGACAAGCGCCTCAAGCATATGCCGGTCAAATTCCGGAACCCGGCCAGCCTGCGGCGCGGCATCGGCTGAAACCTCATCATCGCTCATTGCATGACCTCTTCGTTTTCGCCGTGGCGCAATTCATATTCCAGCAATCCCTCAAGCAGTTCACGCCGCTGCGCCAGAGTACCGGTTTCCAGCAGGGCCTGCTTGTCCTGCACCTCAAGCGGCAACGCCATCGCCAGCGAGTTCACCAGCAGTTCGGTGTCCGCATCCTCGGCAGCCTCCCAGTCGGTCGAGAGATCATTCGCGTCCATATAGCGGCGCATCAGATCGAGAAACGCGGAACGGTCCAGCCCGGGATCGTCTTCGGCATCCGCATGATCGCCATCGAAGCCCGCCCAGTCGACATGTCCGGTCGGATAGGGCTGAAAACCCTGCTCGGCCCCGGTCAGCCGATATCGCGACACCTGCCCGAGCGAGATCAGATACCGGCCGTCTTCCTGTTCCGAAAACCCGACGATCCGCCCAGCCGAGCCGACCTGCGCAAGCACCTCGCCGCTTTCGTCCAACGGCTGTATCATCCCGATCAGGCGATGCGGGGTCCGCAGTGTATCCTCGACCATCTGAAGATAGCGGGGCTCGAAGATATCCAGAGGCAACCTTGTGCGCGGCAGCAGTACCGCACCAGGCAACACGAACAGAGGCAGGGTTTCCGGCAGATCGTAATCGCGCCGGATCATGCGAATATCAGGCTGGAGAGCTTGCGCCGCCCTTTCTGCGCAATCGGATCGGTCGGCTTCAGCGCATCGAAAATGGTGATGAGCTGCGCCTTGGCGGCACCGTCATTCCATTCCCGGTCACGACGGAAGGATTCAAGAAGCTGATCCACTGCATCTTCGACCTGACCCGACGCATGAAGCGCGGATGCATAATCGAAACGCGCCTGATGATCGGCGGGATCGGCCTCAACCCTGGCACGCAGGTCGTCCAGCGGACCGGCATTCGCTGCCTGCTGTGCAAGCTGCAACTGAGCACGCGCGGCCTCGACCGGCGCGGCAGAGGCAATCGCCGCGGGCACTTGCTGCAATGTCTGTTCGGCCTCCGCCTCTTTACCACCGGCAAGCTGCGCACGGATCAGCCCGCCCCAGGCTTCGGCGTTTTCCTGTTCCTCACCGATAATCGCCGCGAAGGTTTCGGCGGCATCGTCGAACGCGCCTTCGGTCAGCATCGCCTCGGCGGCCTCAAGCGCCTCGGCAAGCCCGCCATCATCGCCGGAAAGCTGCGTCAGCTTGTCGATGAACTTCTTCAGTTCAGATTGCGGAAGCGCACCCTGAAACGCATCCACCGGCTGACCCTGCCAGAACGCATACACCGTGGGAATCGACTGTACGCGCAACTGACCCGCGATCATCTGGTTTTCATCGACATTGACCTTGGCCATGACCACCCGGCCCTTGGCCTTGGTCACCTCGGCCTCAAGCGCCGGTCCAAGCGTCTTGCACGGCCCGCACCACGGCGCCCAGAAATCGACGATCACCGGCACCTGCATCGATTTCTCGACAACTTCCTGCATGAAGTTCGCCTCGGTGACATCCTTGATGATATCGCCTGCGGCGGGGGCAGCCGTGTTCTCTCCGATCAGCATTTCAGCCATTTCAACCTCGAATCCATGTTTGACGCCAATATGGGGCGTACGGGCTGTCAGCGAAAGGGGCGGTCACAGATCGAAGCTGGCAAAAACCGGCACATGATCCGATGGACCTTCCCAGCCGCGCACCGGACGCAGGACGCGGCTGCCATGACCGGCATTGGCGATATCGGGGCTGGCCCAGATATGATCCAGCCGCCGCCCCCGGTCCGAGGCAACCCAGTCCCGGTTGCGATAGGACCACCAGCTGTACAGCTTACCCTCGGGGATATCCTTGCGGGTGATATCGACCCACTTCCCCGCATCCTGAACGGCCGCCAGATGCTCGACCTCGATCGGAGTGTGGCTGACCACTTTCAGAAGCTGTTTATGTGACCAGACATCGTCCTCGCGCGGGGCGATATTGAAATCGCCGACGATGATGGAACGCTGCGGCGCGTTCTCGTGAAACACGTCCCGCATCTCGGTCAGGAAATCCAGCTTCTGCCCGAATTTCGGATTGACCTCACGGTCCGGGATATCGCCGCCGGCGGGGATATAGAAATTGTGCAGAACCACACCGTTTTCCAGCCGTGCGGAAACATGCCGGGCATGACCCATCGCGGCATAGTCCCGGTCTCCGGCATCCTCGATGGGCAGGCGCGACAGGATGGCAACGCCGTTATACCCTTTTTGCCCGCGTGCGACCATGTGGCGATAGCCGAGCGCATGGAACCCCTCGACCGGAATTTTCTCGACCGGAGACTTGCATTCCTGTAGGCACAATATGTCGGGAGACTCCTCGCGCAGCAGACGCTCGACAAGCCCCGCACGCAACCGAACCGAATTAATATTCCAGGTGGCGATGGTGAACATGGATGGCCTTTCTGTCTGATCGCGGAGCCTAGCGACGGCTTCCCTGAGTGTCGAGGCCGCGATAAACTTTCTTTCCTTTCCAATAGTTGGTCAGTACAACTTCGCAACCAGCATAAAAAGGGACAGAAGACATGACCATTGACGACGCGCTCGCCAGAGGCGGTGCCGGCCGTTTCCAGAAACGCCTTCTGGCGATCTTCGGGCTGGTTTGGGCCGCAGATGCAATGCAGGTGATCGCGGTCGGCTTCGCCGCTCCCTCGGTCGCGGTGACGTTCGGGCTGGAACGGGCGGTGGCCTTGCAGATCGGGACGCTGTTCTTCCTTGGCATGTTCGTCGGCGCGTTCCTGTTCGGCCGGGTCGCTGACAGGATCGGGCGGCGCAACGTCCTGTTGCTGACAGTTGCCGCAGATGCGCTGTTCGGCATCGCATCCGTCTTCGCCGGAGATTTCACCATTCTTCTGGTCCTGCGCTTCTTGACCGGAGTCGCCGTTGGCGGCACTCTGCCCGTCGATTATGCGATGATGGCCGAGTTCCTGCCCCCGAAGAACCGGGGCCGCTGGCTGGTCCTGCTGGAAGGGTTCTGGGCCATCGGCACCATTATCGTCGCCCTGACCGCATGGATCGCGGCATCTCAGGAAGCGGTCGCCGCATGGCGCTGGATCTTTCTTGTGGCCGCCCTGCCCGCGCTGATCGGAATATTTCTGCGTCTCTGGGTGCCGGAATCCCCGATGTTCCTGCTGAAAAACGGGCGGCACGACGAAGCGTTGCGCGTCGTCAACCGGGTTCTAGTCGCCAACGGAGCACAGAAACTGCCCCACGACACCGAACTGACTCTGGCCGCACCGCCCGAAGGAGCGCCGAGCTCTATCCTGTCGCAATCCCTGCTCAGCCGGACCATCGGGATCATGGCGGTCTGGTTTCTGGTCTCACTGTCCTATTACGGCGTGTTCATCTGGGTCCCCGGATGGCTTGCCAATGAGGGCATGGGCTGGGTCCGGGGCTATGGTTTCCTTGTCCTCCTCGCACTGGCCCAGATCCCCGGCTACGCGCTGGCGGCCTATGGCGTCGAGCGTTGGGGCAGACGCGCCACGCTGATGGGCTTCCTGATTGCCTCGGCGGTGGGTTGCTTCCTGTTTACCCTGTCGCTGAATCCGGGGCTCATGGCCATTTCGCTGATGCTGATGAGCTTCGCCCTGCTGGGAAGCTGGGGAGCCCTTTATGCCTTCACGCCCGAGCTCTATCCGACCAATCTGCGCGGTACGGGCATGGGCACGGCATCGGCTGTCGCGAGACTGGGCGGGCTGTTCGCCCCGACCCTGCTGACCTTCGCCTTCGCCAAGGGATTTTCCTTCGCCATCGGGGTGTTCGCGGCATTGCTGCTTCTGGGCGCTGTGGCATTGCTGCTGGTCAGAACCGAGACACGCGACCGCGCAATCGGCTGAATTTGTCCATTTTATCCATAATGATCAGGGGTGATTCTGCTCCTGATCATACGGTCGTTCAGCAATGCTGCCCCGGGACCATGCTTCAAACGGCAACCGGTATCTGTTTATCTGTTCTGTCACACCCCGTGGTATAGACAGAAAAGCCGCGTGATCGTCGGAAGATCACCAACCCGTATCTGACATCAAAAGACCCCGGCTTTCGCCGGGGCCTGAGAGAACAGAGAGATGGCGTGGCCGTATCCCCGAACCACTGGGCTTCGGCGCAATAACAACCGCACCCCGATCTGGTTCCCACTTTACGCGAAATTTTCAGGCCACCAGCCGGTAACCGCCGCTTTCCGTCACCAGCAACCGCGCATTCGAGGGATCCGGCTCGATCTTCTGGCGCAGGCGGTAGATATGGGTCTCAAGCGTATGGGTGGTGACGCCGGCATTATAGCCCCACACCTCATGCAGCAGCACATCGCGGGCAACCACACCATCCTGAGCACGATACAGATATTTCAGAATATTGGTCTCTTTCTCGGTCAGGCGGATCTTGCGGTCCTTTTCGTCCACCAGCATCTTCATCGCCGGTTTGAACGTATAGGGCCCAAGCTGGAAGATCGCATCCTCGGACTGCTCATGCGTCCGAAGCTGCGCCCGCAGACGCGCCAGCAGGACCGGGAATTTGAACGGTTTGGTGATATAGTCGTTCGCACCGCTGTCCAGACCCAGAATCGTGTCGGCATCGGTATCATGCCCGGTCAGCATCACGATGGGGCATTTCACGCCCTGCTTGCGTAGCCGCTTGCACAGCTCGCGGCCATCCGTATCGGGCAGGCCGACATCCAGAACCACCAGATCGAAGATCGCGCCTTTCGTGCTTTCGACAGCCTCGGCTCCGGTTCCGGCCTCGAATACGTCGAATTCCTCGGTCGCGACCAGCTGCTCGGCCAGAGCCTCGCGCAGATCTTCTTCGTCATCTACCAGCAAAATCTTTTTCAGTCCGGCCATGCTCTTGCCTCCTATGGCGTTGTCGCGCACAAGCTGGCTTGCGCCGGACGATCCGTCCAGCGATGTTACGAAAATCTCACGCGCTGTTGTCACCTGAGCGAGAAATGTTTCAGTTTGTTTCAGAATGAGCCTGCTGCCGACCCTTGCCGAACAGATTTCCCGGGCCCGCGCTGATCTGCGCATGGGGCTTGCCGTCGGCATTGGCGGCTGGCTTGTCGCGGCGGCAGAGACCATCCGCAGCGACCGGCTTGCCGCCCTGCGTCAGCTTGGCGATCCCATCATGGCGCTTTCCGCCAGACGGGCAGAAACACTGAAAATCCGGATCTATGACGGTGAGACGGCCCGGATTGGGATACCACAAGATGCCGGTCCGGGCTGGCTGCGGGCCATCGCCGATCCCTCGGCGGATATGATGAACCCGATGAAAGGGCCGTTCCATACGCTGCGCGGCGGCGACACGTCACCGCATCTTGCCGCCATCGCTCTGGCGAAATCCGCGCAGCTTCTTCCCGCGCTGATCATGGTGCCCGCCGAGGCACCTGCGTCACTGGTCCAACTGTCTCCCGGCCCATTGCTGGAGTCACTGGCCCGCGAGGCAACGCTGCATCCGGTGGCCGCCGCCCGCCTGCCGCTGGAATCCTCGCCGAATTCACGGCTGCACATCTTTCGTCCCGAGGACGGTGCCGCAGAGCATTACGCGGTCGAAATCGGCAACCCCGACCGCAACGGTACTCCGCTTGTGCGACTGCATTCCGCCTGTTTCACGGGCGATGTTCTGGGCAGTCTGAAATGCGATTGCGGGCCGCAGCTTCACACGGCGCTGCACCGGATGGGAGAGGCGGGCGAAGGCGTGCTGCTCTATCTCAATCAGGAGGGCCGGGGGATCGGGCTGGCCAATAAGATGCGGGCCTATGCGTTGCAGAATGAGGGTTTCGATACGGTCGAGGCCAATCACCGGCTGGGTTTCGAGGATGATGAGCGCGATTTCCGGATCGGCGCGGCGCTGCTGCGTGAAATGGGGTTCACCCGCGTCCGGCTGATGACGAATAATCCGCGCAAGGTGCTGATGCTGGGGACGCATGGCATCGAGGTGACCGAGCGTGTTCCACTGATCCTTCCCGCGAACCGGTTCAATCGCGACTATCTGGCGACGAAGGCCACGAAATCGGGGCATCTTTTGTGACGCCGGAAGACCTTTTCCTGACCCCGGCAGGGCTGCGCTTTCTGGGTCGCCTGATCCCGTGCAGCATTGGCCGTGGCGGTGTGTCGGCAGAGAAGCGCGAGGGCGACGGAGCCACCCCCGCAGGGCTACACCGCATCACCGGCTGTTACTACAGGCCCGACCGCATCCGCCGCCCTGCTCTTTGGGCGCAACCGATTGGCCCCGGGGATCTCTGGTGCGACAAAAGCGGCGACCCGAATTATAATCGGCTTGTCAAAGCCCCCTGTCCCGTCAGCCACGAAAAACTGCGCCGGGCCGATCCGCTCTATGACATCGTCCTGATCACGGACTGGAACTGGCCCAATGCCACCCCCGGCAAAGGCTCTGCGATCTTCCTGCATCAATGGCGTCGCCCCGGCTTCGCGACCGCGGGATGTATTGCGACCAGCCGCGAGAATATCGCCTTTATCGCACAACACGCCCGGCTCGGCAGCCGACTGATCGTCCCGCCATCAATCCCGAAATATCTCGGAATGCGCCGCAGCGCCCCGGTGACGCAGGTCTGAGAAACTCAGCCCTTATCCGAGTAATCCCGCGCCCCGAAAATCGCGCTGCCGACACGGATATGCGTCGCACCCTCGGCGATGGCCTCCTCGAAATCCGCGCTCATCCCCATTGAAAGCTGCGTCAGCCCCTCAGCCTCGGCCAGCTTGCGGAGCAGGCGGAAATGCGGCCGCGCCTCTTCGGATTCGGGCGGAATGCACATGAGGCCCTTTGGCTGCAGGCCAAGAGCGTGAAGCTGCTCCAGAAACCCCGCCAGCTCATCCGGCAGGATACCGGCTTTCTGCGGCTCATCTCCGGTATTGACCTGCACGAAAAGATCCGGCGCGGTCCCCTGCGCCTCTATCGCGGTGGCCAGCTTGCGGGCAAGCGACATGCGGTCCAGCGTGTGGATGGCATCGAAAAGCCCGACTGCCGCCTTCGCCTTGTTGGATTGCAGCGGCCCGATCATATGCAGCTTCAGATCCGGGTAACGCTCGCGCCAGCCGGGCCATTTGCCCTGCGCTTCCTGCACATAATTCTCACCGAAAATCCGGTGGCCCTGATCCAGAACCGACAGCACACGGGCATCGGGCTGAACCTTGCTGACAGCGATCAGTTCAACCGAGCCTTCGCTGCGTCCGCTTGCTTTTTCGGCATTGGCCATGCGGGTTCTGATGTCATCCAAACTCATGACATATAAGTCCCAAAAGAAAAGAGCGGGCGCAAGGCCCGCTCTTTCCGAATTCTGGTAATCGACTGGATCAGAACTTGAAGCGGATACCAGCGTCGACAACGGTGTCGTTCAGGTAGTCGGTATCGATGATACCACCGGCCAGAACAGCGCCGCCACCCAAATCGTATTCAGCACCCAGACCGAACGAGTCTGCATCAACATCGCCGAAATCGTCGCCGGTTACCGGGTTGATCAGGTCCGAGTTGAACTCGTCCCGGCGCCAGAAACCACCGATGGTGAGCGCGTCCATGTTGTACTCAGCCGACAGACCGTAGCTCTTTTCAAGCTCGTAGCCGTTATCGAAGGTCACGCCAATATCAGCGAAGTTAGCTCCGCCGCTTTCGATAACCAGCGAGTCGCGGTCCTGATAGTCCAGGTAAACAGCTTTCGCCGAGAACTGGTTCATCGTGATACCAGCAGCAACGCCGACTTCTTTCTGCTCGTCATGCTTCGCATAGGAAAGGGCGGCCCACCAGTTTCCGGCGTCGTATTTGGCTGCGATCGAGTAAGCAACCTGATCCGAAAGTGCGTCGGAGTCGCGATCGCCGAATTCGTTATATTCGTCAGCGCCATCGGTCGTCGCCCAATCGGTGTCGACGCCATCCGATGCCGAAGCATAGAACGAGAAGCGATCGAAGCTGTAGCTGTACAGCAGGTTCGGACCCTGATCGGTGTTCACACCGTCACCGGTCAGGTAGGTGAATTCTTCAACGTCGTAGCCAAAGCCGCCTTCGGTGTAGCCGACTGCATACAGGTCACCGATTGCTTCTTCAGCAGCCGATACGACGTCGCCCATTTCCAGTTTGCCGTAGGCACCCGAAATCCAGACCGCACCAGCGGTACCGTTGGAAGCCTTGCCTCCCGAGTCGTCCTGGTGGTCAACACGGAAAGTCGCACCGTAGGACAGACCGGCATCGCTTTCACCGGTGGCGGTGAAACGGATACGAGCACGGCTGCTGAACTGAGCGTCTTCGCCATCATAGATAAGACCCATACGGGCGTCGCCGGTGACGGCCACGTTGTTCTCTTGGGCTGCGGCGATACCTGCGGTCATTACGAGCGCGGTGGTCGCAAACAAAACCTTTTTCATGGTGTTCCCTCTTGTCTCTCGGTGTTCCCCCCAAAACCGCGTAAGTGCAGTTCTGGTATGATTGATGTGTCGCCCGTTCATCCCTGCAATGCAATTAAAAGGCCCCGGATATTACCTGATTGCCGCTGTTGTGGTGCACATTGGTCACACCGTGATCGGCGAGGCCCGGGGCCGGGAACTCTGGAAAAGCTTGTTCGCACCGGCTGATCCGCGCTAATGAGCGGCAAGGCCTTTGGCCATAGCAATAAAAGGACAGTGCCATGAATCGTTTTGCGCTCCGCTCTGCCGCAACATTCGCGCTCACCATGTCGCTGGTCGCGTGCAGCAGAGGCATCCCGCCATCGGACACGATGCAGCAGCCGAATGCGTCGTCGGAAATGATTGCAGATGGCGTCACCGAGGAAGGCAACTCGATCTGGGACCTGTTCTCGAATCGGCAAAGCACGAATGACACGGTCGCAGTGAACAAATATCTCTGGAATTCCAGCCTTGAGGTGCTGAACTTCCTGCCGATCCAGTCGATTGACCCCTTCACCGGCGTCATCGTGACCGGATACGGTACCCCTCCCGGAGGCGGGCGCAGCTATCGCGCAACGGTTCATATCACCGATCCGGCCCTTGACGCCCGCTCTCTGCGGTTGTCGCTGCAGGGACCCGGCGGTTCGGCTGTGGCTCCGGGGACCGTGCGCGCTGTCGAAGATGCGATTCTCACCCGGGCACGCCAGCTTCGCGTGGCAGACGGCAAGCTGTAAGTAAGGACTTACTTCTTACGCCCGCCAGCGTTAAACCCTCCGGGCAATACTACGCCCGGAGTCACCATGTCCTATAATCCCGCAACCAGCGAACCTAATTGGCAGCAGGCATGGGCCGATGCCGACAGTTTCAAGGCTGTACGGGATGAGCGGCCCAAATATTACGTGCTGGAGATGTTCCCCTATCCTTCGGGGCGCATCCATATGGGCCATGTCCGCAACTATGCGATGGGCGATGTGGTGGCCCGGTTCAAACGGGCGCAGGGATTCTCGGTGCTGCACCCGATGGGATGGGACGCGTTCGGGATGCCCGCCGAGAATGCCGCAATGGAACAAGGCGGCCATCCGCGCGACTGGACCTATGGCAATATCGCCACCATGCGCGACCAGTTGAAACCGCTTGGCCTGTCTATCGACTGGAGTCGCGAATTCGCCACCTGCGATGATGATTATGTCGCGCAGCAACAGGCGCTTTTTCTGGATTTCCTTGATGCCGGGCTGATCACCCGCAAATCGGCTCAGGTGAACTGGGACCCGGTCGATATGACCGTGCTGGCGAATGAGCAGGTAATCGACGGCAAGGGCTGGCGTTCCGGTGCGCCGGTCGAGCGAAAAGAGCTGACGCAATGGTTCTTCCGCATCTCGGATTACTCCGAAGAGCTTCTGTCCGCCATTGACGGTCTGGAAGGCTGGCCCGACAAGGTCCGGCTGATGCAGCAGAACTGGATCGGCAAGTCGCGCGGCCTGCAATTCCGTTTCCGGACGGTCGATGCACCCAAAGGTTTCGACGAGATCGAAGTCTACACCACCCGCCCCGACACGCTCATGGGCGCAAGCTTTGTTGCTCTGTCGCCGGATCATCCCCTGGTGAAACATCTGGCCGAATCTTCGCCCGAGATTCAGGCTTTCATCGAGGAATGCCGCCGCATCGGCACAACCGAGGAAGCCATCGAAACCGCGCCGAAAATGGGTTTCGACACCGGGCTGAGCGTTACGCATCCTCTTGATCCGGAATGGAAACTTCCGATCTGGATCGCGAATTTCGTGTTGATGGATTACGGCACCGGCGCGATTTTCGGCTCTCCGGCCCATGACGAGCGCGACCATGAATTCGCCACGAAATACGGCCTGCCGATTCGCGCGACATTCGGTGAGCACGGCATGACGCTGAAACAGGCCGATGCAATGGTCGCGAAGGCTCCCTATGTGCCGCTGAAATCCGAGATCGTGACCTATGTGCGCGGCTTCTCTGGTCAGGCCGATCAGACCGGCGAGAATGCCGTGATCGCCGCGATTAACCATGCCGAGGCGGAAGGCTATGGCGAAGGCGTCACCAAATACCGCCTGCGCGACTGGGGCATTTCGCGGCAGCGTTACTGGGGCTGCCCGATTCCGGTCGTGCATTGCGATACATGCGGCACCGTGCCCGAGGCGAAAGAGAATCTGCCGGTGCTGCTGCCGCAGGATGTCAGCTTCGACCAGCCCGGCAACCCGCTGGACCGCCACCCGACCTGGCGTCAGGCGACCTGCCCCAAATGCGGCGGCGCGGCGACCCGCGAAACCGACACGATGGATACTTTCGTCGATTCGAGCTGGTACTACGCCCGCTTCACCTCGCCCCATGCAGACACGCCGACGAATCGCGCCGATGCCGATTACTGGATGAATGTTGACCAGTATATCGGTGGTGTAGAGCATGCGATCCTGCATTTGCTCTATTCCCGCTTCTTCGCCCGCGCGATGGTCAAGACCGGCCATCTACCCGAAAAGGCAATCGAGCCGTTCAACGCGCTGTTCACGCAGGGCATGGTCACGCATGAGATCTATACGACGCGGAACGATAAGGGCCGGGCGGTCTATCACCTGCCAGAAGAGGTCACCTACGGGAAGCTGACGGATGGAACCCCCGTCACGGTGATTCCCTCGGCCAAGATGTCGAAATCCAAGAAAAACGTGGTGGACCCCGTCAATATCGTCGCCAATTTCGGCGCCGACACTGCCCGCTGGTTCATGCTGTCCGATTCGCCGCCCGAGCGTGACGTGGAATGGACCGCCGCCGGGGCCGAGGCGGCGTATAAATTCCTCTCACGCGTCTGGCGACTGGCCGATGATATCCCTGACGGAGGCGAGGACCCCGAACTGACCCGAAGCGCCCATCGCGCCATTGCCGATGTGACGAAATCCATCGAGGGGTTTGCATTCAACAAGGCCGTGGCAAAGCTGTACGAACTTGCCAACGCCATCGGCAAATCCAGCGCCGGCGGCGATGCACGGCGTGAGGTGCTGCGGATCATGGCGCAGCTTATGGCGCCGATGGTGCCGCATCTGGCCGAAGAAGTCTGGGCCAAGGCGGGCGGTCAGGGCATGGTTGTCGATGCTGGCTGGCCGAAAGCCGATCCGGCGCGGCTGGTCGATGATTCGGTCACTCTGCCGATCCAGATCAACGGTAAGCGCCGGGCCGAGATCAGCGTGGCGAAGGACATGCCCCGCGAGGAAATCGAATCGCTGGTGCTCGCCGATGAGACGGTGCAGCGTTTCCTTGACGGAGCGCCGCCGAAAAAGCTGATCGTGGTTCCGGGACGGATCGTCAATGTGGTCGCGTAACCCCCTCGCCCGCCGGGCGGTTCTTGCCGGTGCGGTGGCGTCGCTGGCGGCATGTACGCTGACACCGGCCTATGGTCCGGGCGGGACAGGCACAGCGCTTCATGGCCGGGTGGCCTTGCCCGAACCTGACGATGTGGACAGTTTCGCGCTGAATCGCAGGCTGATCGAGCGGCTCGGCCATGAGGACAGCGCCGCATACCGGCTGGAATATCGCCTGACCACGGCCAGCGTTCCGCAGGCGATTACGGCTGATGAGGTGACGACGCGCTATTCGGTCAACGGCACGGCGGATTTTTCCCTGACCGATATCCTGACCGGCGCGGTAATCACACAGGGCCGGGTGTCCAGCTTCACCTCATATTCGGCGGTCGGCACCACGATTGCGACGATCTCGGCGGAACGCGACGCGCATGAGCGTCTGATGGTGATGCTGGCCGACCGGATCGTGACCTGGCTGCTGGCTACCGGACCACGACCGCAGCAATGATTCTGAAAGGCGCCGAAATAGGGCGCTATCTGGCGCGACCGGACCCGACCCGGCCCGCGCTTCTGATCTATGGACAGGACGCGATGCGCGTCGCGCTGAAACGCGCCGAGGCCGTGGCGGCGCTGACCGGACCCAATGCCGATGAGGAAATGCGCCTGACCCGCCTTCCCGGCGCGGATCTGCGCAAGGATGCGGCGGCGCTGATGGATGCGGTGAAGGCGGTCGGCTTCTTTCCGGGCCAGCGCGTTGTGCTGGTCGAGGACACGCCCGATGCCGCAGCACCCGCCATCGCCGCCGCTCTGGAGGAATGGGCGCATGGCGATGCGGTGATCGTGGTGACCGCTGGCGGGCTGAGCAAATCATCCGCCCTGCGCAAGCTGTTCGAACCGCATCAACAGGCCGTCACCACGCCGATTTATGACGATCCGCCGGGCGAAGAGGAGATCACGCGATGGCTCTCAGATGCGGGCCTAACCGAGATCGAACGTGACGCGATGCGCGATCTTCTGGAATTGTCCCGTGCGCTCGATCCCGGAGATTTCCGCCAGACGGTCGAGAAAATTTCGCTGTACAAGTTTCAGGACGATACAGCGCTGAGTTCCGCCGAGGTTGCGCTGATGGCTCCGGCCACGATCGACGCCGAGGTGGATGAGCTGATCGATATCGTCGCCGAGGGTAAATCGGACCGTTTCGGCCAGATGATGCGCCGGATCGAGGGACAGGGCATCGCGCCGGTGACGATCTGCATCGCCGCCCTGCGCCATTTCCGTGCCCTCCATGCCGCCAGCGCCGATCCGGGCGGGCCGCAGGCCGGGCTTTCCCGGCTGCGCCCTCCGGTTTTCGGGCCGCGCCGCGACCGCATGGCGCGTCAGGTGCAAAGCTGGGGCATGCGCAATCTGGAAGAGGCCGTGCATCATCTGCTGGACACCGATCTGCAACTGCGCAGCTCGACCCGAGCACCGCAAATGGCATTGATCGAACGTGCCCTGATCCGGCTGACGATGACGCCGCGCGGCTCGCGGTGACCGAGGCTCTGGTTATCGGGGCGGGGCCTGCCGGGCTGATGGCTGCCGGGACGATTGCAGAGGCCGGTCATCGGGTGATTCTCACCGAGGCGATGCCGACCCCGGCCCGTAAATTCCTGATGGCGGGGAAATCGGGGCTGAATCTGACGATGGATGAGCCCGATGAGCGGTTCAGGCAGAATATCAGCCTCGGAAGCGGGGGCTGCCCGCCCCCGCACCCCCAGGGATATTTCAGCCAGGATGAAAGCCGTTTTGGACCTGCGGAGGTGATGGGCTGGGCGCGAGGGTTGGGGATCGAGCTTTTCACCGGCTCGACCGGGCGGGTGTTTCCGGTCGGGATGAAAGCCTCGCCGCTTTTGCGGGCCTGGCTGGCGCGACTGCGGCGAGCGGGCGTGGATCTGCGGACGCGCTGGCGCTGGCGTGGCTTTGACGGGGATGGATACGGTTTTGAGACGCCGGACGGGTATCGGGTGCTGCGGCCCGATGCCGTGGTGCTAGCGCTTGGCGGGGCAAGCTGGCCGCGACTGGGATCGGATGCGGCATGGGTTCCGTTTCTGACAGCGCGGGATGTGGGGGTCGCGCCGTTTCGTCCCGCGAATATGGGGATACGTATCAACTGGTCCGGGAAGATGGCACCGTTTTTCGGGCAGCCCGTCAAAGGCACCGCGCTTCACGCAGGCGAAAGGACCAGTCGCGGGGAATGGGTGATCTCGGCGCAGGGAATTGAGGGGGGCGGCGTTTACAGCGTCGCCTCGGCGATTCGCGATGGTGCTTTGGGGCGGCTGGATCTTGCGCCGGATCTGGATGAAGCCGTGCTTGCGAAACGCTTTTCCGTACCGCGCGGGAAGCTGTCGGTCGGGAACTGGCTGCGCCGGGTTCTGGGAAATCCGGTTAAAGTCGCTTTGCTGCTGGAATGGGGGCAGACCTTGCCACGCGATCCGGAGGACTGGGCGCGGCGTGTGAAATCTCTGCCGGTTCATCATGAGGGGCCGATGGGGCTGGAGCGGGCGATCTCTTCCGCCGGGGGAATCAGGCTGGATGCGTTAACCCCATCGCTGGAGATTCGCGGCCTGCCGGGTGTCTTTGCCGCCGGTGAAATGCTGGATTGGGAAGCGCCGACGGGCGGCTATCTGATCACCCATTGCCTTGGTCAGGGTCTCTTGGCCGGACAGGCCGCAGCGGATTATCTGGCGGCCGCACGGCGATAGGCGGCACGCGCCTTCATCCGCGCCATATAGTCCGGCAGCCACCCATCGGTCAGCGGAAATCTCGCCGCCATTGCCCAACTCAGGCAATGTGTCAGGATTACATCCGGCACGGTCATGTCGCCACCCATCAGAAAAGGCCCCTCTCCGACACGTTGCTTCAGGGTCTCCTGACTGCGCTGAAACTCCCATCGCAGCGAATCCTTGATGCCCGAGACGCGCAGTTCTTCAGGCAGAACGAAACTGTGACGGGCCGCCGTCCACAGCACGGCATCGAATTCGTCCAGCAGGAACTGGGTCAGACTGTCCTGACGCGCCCGGTCGCGTGTGCCGGCGGGATGGGTCAGACCGCCGTGGCGATCCGCGAGATACTGGATGATGGCGGTGGAATCGGTGATCGGAATGCCGTCATCGACCAGCACCGGCACCTTCCCCGCCGGGTTGAACGCCACCACACCATCCGAGCGGGGCGCGGCGGGATCGTGCTCGAAGGGCTGGCCGAGTTCCTCAAGCACCCAGAGAACCCTGAAGGCGCGGCTGTCCGATCTTCCGATAACGCGATACATGGCTGCCTCCGTATATCGGGTCAGGCTATTGCGGCGGGTCCTGAGGAACAAGCCGCATCAGGGCCGGTGCGGATGTGCAATCCGAAAACCTCGCGTCATCTTGACCATATCCGTGCAAATGACCAAAGCTGCCGCAGAAGCGCGGAGTCCGTTCATGCAAGCCTCATCTTCCAGATTATTCACCCCGATCCTCATCGGGGGCTGCATTATCCTGCTGATCAATTTCGCGCTGCGAGCCAGTTTTGGCGTTTTCCAGATCCCGGTGCAGGAAAGCTATGGCTGGCCGCGCGCGGATTTTTCGATGGCCATCGCCATTCAGAACCTGGCCTGGGGAATCGGACAGCCACTTTTCGGTGCATTAGCCGAACGCTGGGGAGATCGCTGGGCGGTGATCCTTGGATCGCTGCTCTATGCGCTTGGCCTGCTGATGTCGGCGCTTGCCACATCTCCGGCAGCCATGCAGTTGTGGGAAATCGCCGTGGGTTTCGGTATTGCGGGCACCGGGTTCGGCGTGATTCTGGCCGTGGTCGGACGCGCGGCAAGCGATGAGAATCGCAGCCTTGCCCTCGGCATCGCCACCGCAGCCGGATCGGCCGGACAGGTCTTCGGCGCACCTCTGGCAGAAGGCCTGCTGTCCATCATGGAATGGCAGAGCGTCTTCATGACCTTCGCGGCAATCTCGCTGACCATGATGCTGTTTCTTCCCCTGCTCGGGCCGGGCCGCCCCGCCTCTCCGTCAGAGCTGGAAGAGAGCATGGGTTCGGTGCTGAAACGCGCCTTCCGCGACCCGTCCTATCTGATGATTTTCGCCGGGTTCTTTTCCTGCGGCTATCAGCTTGCCTTCATCACCGCGCATTTCCCCGCGCTGGTGACCGAGATGTGCGGACCGATCGCGCCCGGCACGCTTCTGCATTCCATCGGGATCACCACGACATCATCGCTTGGGGCATGGTCGATTTCGCTGATCGGCGCGGCCAATATCGCCGGGACGATATTCGCGGGATGGCTGGGCAACCGCTATTCCCGGAAATACCTGCTGGCCGGGATTTACACGCTGCGCACGCTGATCGCCGCCGCCTTCATCCTGACACCGATCACTCCGGGCAGCGTGATCCTGTTCAGCGTCGGCATGGGTGCGCTGTGGCTGGCAACCGTGCCGCTGACCTCGGGTCTGGTCGCCTATATTTATGGGCTGCGCTATATGGGAACGCTGTATGGTTTTGTCTTTCTCAGCCACCAGCTTGGGTCGTTCCTGGGCGTCTGGTTGGGTGGCACGCTGTATGACGCAACCGGAGGCTACACGCTAGTCTGGTGGGTCGGGGTCGGAGTCGGCGCATTCTCGGCGCTGATCCATCTGCCCGTGCGCGAGGCGCCCTCGCGCCTGCCCGCAGCGGTCGTCTGACCGCGGCCTGAGGATCTAGGCTTTCGGGACCTCGGCAGGTTCCTTCCAGGCGATGGTCATCTGGGTCTGCGTCACCTGCGCAGCCAGCTTGCCGTCACCGCGCGTCACCGCGATCTGCCAGATCTGGGTCGTGTTGCCGACATGAACCGGCGTCACCGTGGCGCGGGCCACATCGCCGATACGGATCGGGCGCAGGAAATTCACCTTGGATTCCAGCGTCACGGTGTTTTCGCCATCTTTCAGGTTCAGAGACGACGCTGTGCCGCCTGCATTATCGGTAAGCCCCAGAATCGCGCCTCCATGCATGACGCCATTCCGGTTGGAAAGCGCCTCGGTCACGGGCAACTCCATCACCACCCTTTCGCGTGAAGCTTCCAGTATCGAGATTCCAAGCGTTCTGGCAAAGGCTGGCTGACGCATCGCGACGTCGTTCAGGCGGGCATCATCGTTCATTGCTGGCTCCTTGCTGAGATGGTCTTGCCTGACCGGCATATCCGACACCATCATCCGCGTTTCGGCAGATATCCGGGCATGGCGAAAAAGACGCGCGGATAATCCTCGCTGGCCGGGAAAATGACAAGCGCCGCAGAGAGGTTTTCTGACCCTCGCCAAGCTGTTCGCATCGCGTTAAGGAAAGCCATGATCTGGGACAGTATCGCGAATATCCCGGCGGCAGAGCTGGGGACCTTCATTGTGGGCGGGCTTCTTCTGAATGTCGCGCCGGGACAGGATGTGCTGTTCGCCTCGGCCTGCGGCATCAAGGGTGGTCCGCGTGCCGGAGCGGTGGCGGGCATAGGCGTCGGGCTTGGCGTGCTGTTCCACCTGACTCTGGCGACAATCGGTCTGGGCGCGGTGATCGCGGCACATCCCGGCCTGTTGCGGGCGATCAAATATATCGGCGCGGGCTATCTGCTGTTTCTCGCCTGGCAAAGCTGGAACGCGCAGCCGCACAGCCCCGACAAGGCTCCACCGGAAAGCCTGTGGCGTATCCTGCGGCGCGGGATGCTGTCCAATATGCTGAACCCGAAGCCGGTCCTGTTCCTGCTGGCCTTCCTGCCGCAATTTACCAAAGTTGAATATGGCCCGGTCTGGCATCAGATCCTCGGCCTCGGGCTGATCTTCGCCACCACCGGCACGCTGGTCACGATTGCTTACGGGATCGTCGCAGGCTGGCTGGGTCTGCGGCTGGGACGCCATCTGGGCGTGATGAACCGCGTCGCCGCGATCATCTTCGCGGGGCTGGCCGTGCGTATGGTCGCAAAGTGATTTCAGACTATAACCCGCCCCGCGATCCGCCGGTCATCCTGCATGAGGATCACGAAATCCTCATCGTCAACAAACAATCCGGCCTGCTCTCCGTCCCCGGCAGAGGTCCCGACAAGGCCGATTGCCTGATCGAGCGACTGCGCGGTGCCTTCCCGACCGTGCTTCTGGTCCACCGGCTTGATATGGACACGTCCGGGGTGATGGTCTTCGCCCTGACGCCCCACGCGCAGCGCAACCTCTCGGGCCAGTTCGAGGCACGGCGCGTGAAAAAGACCTATTACGCCCGTGTCGCGGGCCAGGTCGTCGGGAAAACAGGAACAATCGAGCTGCCGCTGATCGTCGACTGGCCGAACCGCCCTCTTCAGAAAGTCGATCACGAACATGGCCGCCCGGCACGGACCGACTGGCGGGTGGTGCGGGCCTCGGATGACGAAACCCGGATCAGGCTGTACCCGCTGACCGGGCGCAGCCATCAGCTTCGCGTCCATATGCGTGAAATCGGCCACCCCATTCTGGGCGATCCTCTTTACGCAAAAGGCAGCGCGGCGGCCTATCCGCGCCTGATGCTGCACGCGGAATCGCTTCGGGTGAAACATCCCGACAGCGACATGCAGATGAGCTTTTCCGCGAAGGTCCCGTTCTGAGAAGCAACCGGCAAAAACGGCACGACAGCGTTGCAGAAATGCGACTTTAGCTTCTGATTATGACAAATTCTCACAATTTTGCCCAATGCGTCCTTGCCCTGAGCACAGCACATAATGCGTAATTTATGCTATAAAGACGGATCATGTCAGTTGCGCGGCCCTTAACAAGCTGCATAGGTTCCATTGCAGCTTGAATGTCGGGGATCGCGGCGACCGGCAGCAGAGGCGCGAACCGATGAACACATTGTTACGCAGTTTCCTTGTCAGGTTCATCACCAGAGGCAACCTGACCGTTATCGACAGCAAGGATGAGAAGCTTTCCGTCGGCGACGGCTCAGGGGTCAGGCTTGTCGTCAAGTTTCACTCGGCACAGGCAGAGCGGGCCGCCGCGACGAACCCCGCGCTGAAACTGGGCGAAGGCTATATGGATGGCGATATCGAGATCCTCGAAGGCTCGATGTACGACCTGATCATGCTGGGTTACCGAAATGCCGGTCGCGGCCTGATGCCTGCCGTCTGGATGAAGGCGCTGGAGAAGGTGCGGATCACCGCAAGGCGTCTGCATCAGATCAACACAAGGCTGCAATCGCGGGGAAATGTGCAGCGGCATTACGATCTGTCGGCGGATCTCTATCGCCTCTTTCTCGATCCCGACATGCAGTATTCCTGCGGTTACTTTCCCTCGCCGGATATCTCTCTGGCAAAGGCGCAATTGCTGAAAAAACGGCATATCGCGGCGAAGCTTCAGGTGTCGGACGACCACGAGGTGCTGGATATCGGCTGCGGATGGGGCGGGATGGGCCTGTATCTGTCGCGGGTCGCGGGCGCACGCGTGACCGGAGTCACCCTCTCGGATGAGCAGCTTGCCCTGGCGCAGCGCCGGGTCGAAACAGAGGGCCTTCTGGATCGGATCGATTTCCGCATTCAGGATTACCGCGAGATCAAACAGGATTTCGACCGCATCGTGTCGGTCGGCATGTTCGAGCATGTCGGCATCAACCATTTCGATGGATTCTTCCGCAAATCCGCCTCGATGCTGCGCCCTGACGGCACGATGTTGCTGCACACGATCGGACGCGTCGATCCGCCCGGCGCGACGAACCCGTTCCTGCGCCGCTATATCTTCCCCGGCGGATATATCCCCGCTTTGTCCGAGATCATGCAATCGGTCGAGAAATCCGGCCTTGTCGTCACCGATATCGAGGTGCTTCGCGTACATTACGCCGAAACGCTGAAAGCATGGCGCGAGGCATTCATGGCCCGCCGTGACGAAGCCGCTTCCCTGTACGACGAGGCATTCTGCCGGATGTGGGAGTTCTATCTTGCCGGCAGTGAGGCCTCTTTCCGTGAGGGCGGCATGGTCGTGTTCCAGATCCAGCTTGCCCACCGGGTCGGACAGGTGCCGGTGACCCGCGACTATATCGTCGCATCCGCCGAGCACCTTGCCCGTCTGGAACAGGAACGCGGCATTCCCGGTCCCGCCTGGCCCGAGGACTGGCCGGAATTCCCACGGCAGCTCTGCGCCTGATCCGGCGGCGCGGCCTGCGAGGAACCGTATCCGGCAGAACGGCCGGATACGGTACGGCGATTACCAGCTTGTCAGCACGGCGCCTTCGTATTTCTCATCGATGAACGCCTTTACCTCATCCGAGTGGTAGGCCTCGACAAGCTGACTGACCCACGGCGCATCCTCGTCCCCTTCGCGGACAACGATGATGTTCACATAGGGGCTGTCGGCTTTTTCCATCGCAATGGAATCGTCCTTCGGGCTCAGCCCCGCAGCCAGAGCGTAATTCGTGTTGATGATCGCGATATCCGCATCGGTAAGCGCACGGGGAAGCTGGGCCGCATCCAGTTCAAGAAACTCCAGATCCTTGTCGTTCCCGGTGATGTCCAGCGGGCTCGGGACCAGACCCGTATCCTCGGCCAGGGTGATCAGACCCATATCCTGCAGCAGAAGCAGCGCCCGACCACCATTGGTCGGATCGTTCGGGATCGCAACCTGTGCGCCCTCGGGCAGATCGGCCATATCTTCGATCTTGTCGGAATAGATCCCCATCGGCGTGGTAATGGTGGTCGCGACTTCGACAAGCCCGAACCCCCGATCCGCGATCTGGTTTTCCAGATAGGGCCGGTGCTGGAAGCTGTTCGCGCTGAGATCGCCATCGGCAAGCGCCTGATTGGGCACCACGTAATCCGAGAACTCGACCACGTCGATATTCAGCCCCATCGGCTCGGCGACGCGGGCGACCTCTTCCATGATCTCGGCATGTTCGCCCGGAGAAACGCCGACAGTGATATCCTCGGCGAAAGCGGCCCCGGACAGCGCCAGAGCGGATAGGAAACAGGTGAGACGAAGCATTTTGACCTCTCTTCGTTGGAAATCGGTTGCGAAAATTCAGTTGCCGCGATTGCGCGGCGCACGTTTGTCCACCCGCGCGGCGATCCATTCGCCGATGGATTGGACAAGCTGGACCATGACGATCAGGATGACGACCACGGCCAGCATCACATCGGGCATGAAACGCTGATAGCCATAGCGGATGCCCAGATCGCCCAGCCCCTCACCGCCGACCGCGCCGACCATCGCGGAATAGCCGATCAGGCTGACCACGGCCAGCGTCAGACCCAGAACCACCCCCGGCATGGCCTCGCGGATCAGTACCTTGCGGATGATCTGGAACGGCGTGGCACCCATAGCGCGGGCAGCCTCGATCAGGCCTGCATCGACCTCGCGGATGGCATTCTCGACCAGCCTTGCGATGAAGGGAATGGCGGCGATGGTCAGCGGCACGATGGCCGCCGTCGTGCCGATAGAGGTTCCGGCGATCCATCGGGTGAAAGGGATGATCGCCACCACCAGAATGATGAACGGGATCGAGCGGGCAGCATTCACCACCAGCCCGAGCACCTTGTTCCACCACGGCGCGGACAGCAATTCCCCGCGCTGCGAGGTGGCCAGAAACACGCCCAGAGGCAGCCCGAACACCGTGCCCAGTATCGCCGAGACGACAACCATATACAGCGTCTGTATGGTCGCCTCGTAAAGCAGGCCGATCAGATCAGCGGACATAGCCAAGCACCTCCGTCATCAGCCCGTGCCTTTCCAGAAAGCCACGCGCCTCGGCCCCCTTCGCCGCATCGACCGAGATCAGCAGATTGCCGAAAGGCCGCGTGCCGATTTCCTCGACCGCACCGGCAAGGATATTCGCGGCGACACCCATTTCCGAGCTCAGCCGCGCCAGCATCGGATCGGTGGCATGAGCGCCCGAGAACGTCACCCGGATCACCTCTTGCGCATCGCCCTCGCTCCGCGCAGCCTGAAGGCGATCCGCGATAAAACCGGGCAGATTGATCCCGATCACACCGGACAGGAAGCTGCGCGTCGTCGGATGCTGAGGGTTGACGAAGACATCATGTGTCGGCCCCGCCTCGACAATCCGGCCCCCGTCGATCACCGCCATGTCGCTGGCAATATCGCGCACCACGCCCATCTCATGAGTGATCAGCAAGATGGTCAGCCCCAGATCGCGGTTGATGTCGCGCAGCAGCGCCAGCACCGTCTGCGTGGTTTCGGGATCGAGCGCCGAGGTCGCCTCATCCGACAGCAGCACCTTGGGACGGGTCGCCAGCGCCCGCGCAATCCCGACGCGCTGCTTCTGCCCGCCCGACAGCTCTGCCGGATAGCGCTTCGCCTGCGCCTCCAGCCCCACACGCGCGATCAGATCATCGACGCGGGGCCGGATCTGCGCCGATGGCATCCCGGCGATTTCCAGCTGCAGCGCAATATTGCCGTAAACCGTGCGCGAGGCCAGCAGATTGAAATGCTGGAAGATCATCCCGACATCGCGCCTGATATTGCGAAGCTCAGCTCCCTTCGCCCGGCCAACATCACGCCCCGCAACGGTCACGGTTCCGGCGGTCGGACGCTCCAGCCCGTTCACCATGCGCAGAAGCGTCGATTTCCCCGCGCCCGAACGCCCGATAACCCCGCAAACCGAGCCTGCCGCGATCTCAAGCGTCACATCCTGAAGCGCCACGACCTTGCCGCCCGCAGCATCGCCGAAGGCTTTCCCGACGCCATCAAAGCGGATCGCCGCACCGGAGAGACTGGATTGAGACATGATGCCGACTTGCATTGCTTGAAGTCCTCGCCGCCTAACGCAGTTCGGACGGGAAAGGCAAGGTCCCGGCGCGTCGGCTCAGGGCAGTTATGCGCCTTGCGCAAGCAAACAACCGGCCGGAACCACAACGTCCCGAACCCCGCACTTCGCTTGACTTTCCCCGGTCCCGGCACCATTCAGCCGTGGTATTGCAGGCCAAAGGACAGCACATGGCGAGAACCGAGAAGAAGGAAGGCATCTGGGAAACGATCAAAACGGTTTTCTGGGCGCTGGTGATCGCCGGGATCTTCCGCACGCTGTTCTTTCAACCCTTCTGGATCCCCTCGGGGTCAATGAAGGACACGCTGCTGATCGGGGATTTCCTGTTCGTCAACAAGATGGCCTATGGCTATTCCGCCGTGTCCTGCCCCTTCTCGGCCTGCCCTATCGACGGGCGAATCATGGGATCGGACCCCGAGCGCGGCGATGTGGTGGTGTTCCGCCACCCGACTCGCGGCGTCGATTTCATCAAGCGCGTGATCGGCCTTCCCGGAGACCGCATCCAGATCACCAATGGCCGGCTTATCATCAATGGCGAGCCCGTCCGCTATGAGGAGCAACCCGATTTCGTCGAGATCAAGGCTCAGCAGGGTGGCCAGCGCCTGCAACCGCGCTGCGCGAACGATCCCGTCCCCGAGGGCGGAGAATGCCGCAAGGAACGCGCGACCGAGATCCTCCCCAACGGGGTCAGCTATGACGTTCTGAACATCATGGATGGCTGGGTCGCCGATAATACCGAAATCTATACCGTCCCCGAAGGCCATTACTTCTTCATGGGCGATAACCGCGACAATTCCGAAGATTCGCGCTTCCCGGCAATGACCGGCGGGCTTGGCTTCGTTCCGGGGGAATATCTGATCGGGCGGGCCGACCGGATCATGTTCTCATCGGCGGGCCGCTCGCTGCTGTTCTTCTGGACATGGCGGGGCGACCGGTTCTTCAAGGCAGTCGACTAGGGCGGATAAGGTGAAGCTGTCTGCGGAACTCCGCGATTTCTCGACCCGGCTGGGCCATGATTTTGCGCAGCCCGAATTGCTGGTGCAGGCACTGACGCATGGCTCGGTGTCCTCACCGACCCGGCCTCATAACCAAAGGCTAGAGTTCCTCGGCGACCGTGTGCTGGGCCTGACAATGGCCGAAGCGCTGTATCAGGCCGATGCCGACGCCTCCGAGGGCCAGCTTGCCCCGCGCTATAACGCGCTTGTCCGGGGCGAGACCTGCGCCGCGATTGCCCGCCAGATCGGTCTGGGCGATGTGCTGAAGCTGGGCCGCTCGGAAATGATGTCCGGAGGACGCCGCAAAGAGGCTCTGCTGGCCGACGCGATGGAAGCCGTTCTGGCGGCGATCTATCTGGATGCTGGATTCGAGGCCGCGCGTGCCGTGATCCTGCGTCTCTGGTCGCAGCGCCTGAAGACGGTCGAGGCGGATTCCCGCGACGCCAAGACCGCCTTGCAGGAATGGGCGCAGGCCAATGGCATGGCGCCGCCGAAATACGAAGTTACCGCCCGCAAGGGCCCCGATCACGCGCCGCAATTCGAAATCACCGTGTCGCTGGAGGATGGACGGCGCAGCGTCGCCTCTGGCAAGGGCACCAAGCGCAGCATCGAACAGCTTGCCGCACAGGCCATGCTGACGGAGATCGGGGTGTGAGGCATCCTCACCCCATTGCCGGAACAGATATCAACAGGCAGGGAAACCCGGATATGATCCCTCCCTGCCCCGATCCGAAAACACCGCCCTCCCCTGTCGCCCCCCTTTTCCCTGTCGCCCATGTCGCGACGCCACCTTCATCACCGGACCCGTAACATGACCGAACCCACCCAGACCCGCACCGGCTTCGTCGCCCTGATCGGCGAACCCAATGCCGGGAAGTCTACCCTGCTGAACCAGATGGTCGGCGCGAAAGTCTCGATCGTCACCCATAAGGTGCAGACCACCCGCGCCCGCATCCGCGGCATCGCGATGGAGGGCGACGCGCAGCTTGTTTTCGTCGACACGCCCGGCATCTTCCGCCCGCGCCGACGGCTCGACCGGTCGATGGTCGCGGCTGCGTGGGGCGGGGTCTCGGATGCCGATGTCATCGTCCTGCTGATCGAGGCGCATCGGGGGCTGACCGACGGTGTACAGAAGATCCTCGACCATCTGCGCGAAACCGCGGGCAAGCGCCCCGTCGCGCTCGCCATCAACAAGATCGACCGGGTGAACCCCGAGGTGCTGCTAACCCTGACCCGGCAGATGAATGAAGCCTATGATTTCGCCCAGACCTTCATGATCTCGGCCCAGAAGGGACGCGGCACTGACGATCTGCGCAAATGGCTGGCCGAAACCGTCCCCGCCGGACCCTGGCTTTACCCCGAGGATCAGCTTGCCGATCTGCCCATGCGCATGATCGCCGCCGAGATCACCCGCGAGAAACTGACCCTGCGCCTCCATGAGGAACTGCCCTATCAGCTCACCGTGGAAACCGAAGCATGGGAGGACCGCAAGGATGGCAGCGCCAAGATCGACCAGATCATCTATGTCGCCCGGGCCGGTCACAAGGGCATCGTTCTGGGCCATAAGGGCGAAACCATCAGCGCCGTCGGCAAGGCCGCCCGTCAGGAACTGACCGAATTTCTCGGTCGCACGGTCCATCTGTTTCTGACCGTGAAAGTCCGCGAAAACTGGCTGAACGAGGCCGAGCGCTTCACCGAAATGGGCCTCGATTTCGACGATGGCTGAGCGGCTGGCCGCGCATATCTGGGTCGGGGCCTATCTGACCCGGCTGGGGATGGCCAATATCCCGGCCTATGTGCTCCGCCACGGAGACGATACCGCAGGCGCAATCATGGTGAAATGCGCCACGCTTGACGGCAATGCGACGCTGTGGCGGCGCGAATGGGATTTCGAGACCGATCAGCGCCCCTGGACCCGCATCGCCGCCGGAGCCGAGACGGATATCGACGCCACGATACGCCGCGAAGCCGGTTTCGACCCGGATCTCTGGGTGATCGAGATCGAAAGCCGCGAAGGCCGGACCCTGCTGGACGAACCCGGCCTCGGCTGAGCTCCCCGCACGCCGCAGCGCTTGACAGGAAGGCGTCGCGTCACCTAACCGCGTCAGGGGCGGTGGCGTCGCGCCCTGATCCGAATTCACCGTCCTGAACGCCCGGACAGACATCGCCATGACAGATGGCGGTGGCGAAGGAACGGCATATGTCAAAGATCGCCCCACCCGAGTCCGGTCACGGCCCGGCCAGTCTGATCGGCATCACAGCGCTCTGCGTGGCGATGCTGCTGATGCCCATCGGCGACGCCATCACGAAATCGCTCACCTCGGCTCTGTCCCCATCGATCATCGCGGCAGCCAGAGCGATCATCCAGCTTGCCGCATTCGGCATCGCCGCCCTGTTGCTGCGCCGGATGCTGCGCGGCCGGGTATTTTCGGTGTTCTCGTTGCTGGCGGGACTGTTCAGCGCATCCATAAGCTGGCTGCTGATCACCGCATTCCAGACCATGCCCATAGCAACCGCAATCGCCATTTTCTTCGTCGAGCCGCTGCTGCTGACCCTGCTCGCCGGTCCGCTTCTGGGCGAAACGCCCGGCCCGAGGCGCTATCTCGCCGTCGCAGTGGGCCTGCTGGGAACGCTGCTGATCCTGCGCCCGAATTTCGCGGTTTTCGGCCCGGTCGTACTGTTGCCCCTGCTGGCGGCATTCGCCTATGCGGCGCATATGATCGTGACGCGAAAGGCGATGCGCGACACCTCGCCGCTGTCCTTCCAGCTTGGCGCATCCACCGCCGGAGCCGCCGCCCTGATCGCCATCGCCCTGATCGCGCCGGGCGACGGAGGAACCCTGCCCGGACTGACCGGACTGTCGGGATGGGTCGCCGCCGGGATCGTCACCTCGGGCATCCTCGTCGCCGTGACATTCCTGCTGATCACCTTCGCCTTCAGCCGCGCCGAGGCCAGCATCCTCGCCCCGCTGCAATACCTTGAGATCCTTGGCGCAACCGCAATCGGCTATCTGGCCTTCGGAGATATTCCCGATCTGCTGACCATCCTCGGCACCATGATCATCCTTGGCTCGGGCCTGTACATCCTCCACCGCGAGCGCAAGGCCGGTCAGCATATAGAGCCGATCCGTCGGGATATCTGACAGGATGCGGCAGGTGACTGGGCCGCAAGGTGCGGCTGCGTCGTGAGGTTATGCTTCGGAGCGGGCCTTCTGGAGAGATGCTTTAAGGTGCAATCCGCAGGCGAAGTAGAGCTTCATACAGATACTGAAATAGCAAATCTTTGATCCGATTATGCAACCGCTCAGGAAATTTGATCGCTCTCAAACCTTTTCCTTAAGTAAAAGTCGACGCGGCTCCTAGGCTCAGGACTCGTTCTTGATCATAACCAGAAGATGACGGTCGCGGCGAGCAGGATTGCAGAGAAGAAGGTCTCGGGGCAACGGTCGTATCGGGTGGCGACGCGCCTCCAATCCTTGAGTCGGCCGAACATGATTTCGATGCGGTTGCGGCGTTTGTAGCGCCGCTTGTCGTATTTGACGGGTTTCTTGCGCGACTTCCGACCCGGGATGCAAACCTTTATCCCCTTGTTTTTCAAGGCATCTCTGAACCAGTCGGCATCATAGCCCCGATCGGCCAGCAGCCAATCCGCCTCCGGCAGGCTGTTCAGAAGTGCCGCTGCCCCGGTGTAATCACTGACTTGTCCGGCGGACATGAAGAACCCTATCGGGCGGCCCTTCGCGTCGGTGACGGCGTGCAGTTTCGTGTTCATGCCGCCTTTCGTTCGCCCGATCTGGCGCCCGCGCCCCCTTTTTTGACCCGCAGGCTCGAGGCCGTGCGGTGCGCTTTCAGATAGGTCGCGTCGATCATGATCGTCTTATGTTCGGCGCTCTCGGCGGCGAGGCCCACCATGAGCCGGGCGAAGATCCCGTTCTCGCTCCAGCGCTTCCAGCGGTTGTAGAGCGTCTTGGCGGGGCCATATTCCTTAGGTGCATCGCACCATCGCAAGCCATTACGATTGATGAATATTATGCCGCTCAGCACACGCCGGTCGTCAACGCGTGGCTTGCCGTGGGATTTCGGGAAATAGGGTTTCAGACGCTCCACCTGCGCGTCAGTCAGCCAGAAAAGGTTGCTCATAAATCAGGTCTCCTTGCGGAGCCTGAATCACGTCAAACGCCCGAGATCAATGGGTCTGGAGCCTAAGGACCTTATCACCACCCGTCTCGCACACCAGCACCCGAAACACCTCCCACCAACGACCAAAAATCCGCCGGAGCCTCTCAGCCCCGGCGGCAAACACATCGCCCGAAGATCATTCCGGCAGTTCGGTCCCGGCCTGCTCGACCAGAGAGGCAAGCTGCGTGCACAGGGCCGCCTCATCCGTGCCCTGACGGGCCGCGGCATCGGCGAGGGATTGTTCGACGCCCATCGCGCTGACCGTCCCCTGCTGACCCTTCTCGTAAGCCATCTGGGCCGAGGCCTCATCGGTGGCCTTGGGCATCAGCGTCAGAAGCTTTGCCTGCGTGTCCACAGCCGCGCCGTCGATATGGCCCTCGGTCTGGCAGTATTCCAGCACGCCAAGCTGGTTGCGGGCTGCCGACACCGCCATATCGGGATCCTGCGCCGCAGCGCTTTCCTGTGCAGCGGCAAGGCCTGCGGCGCTCAGGGTCAGACCCAATGCGAGAACGGATGTCTTCAACATGATAAACCTCAAATATAAGGCGGCGGATATGCCGTCGCCCGCATAGGTGACCATCTTCCCCGCGACATCAACCACGGCTCCGGGGATGAGTGATTCCCCGCCGATTCACTCCGGTTCCATCGGCAAAGACTCCCCCTGCCCTTTCCCTTATGCGCGGGATAACAGGATCGTCATGGAACAGTCGCCCGATTCGCCTCGCGGATATGCCTTCGCGCTTGGTGCCTACCTGATCTGGGGGGTGCTGCCGCTTTTCATGAAGGCGCTTTCGCATATCCCGCCGACCGAGGTCATCGCCCACCGGGTGATCTGGTCCCTGCCTCTGGCCGGAGCGGTGCTGATCATGCAGCGCCGCACCGACGATATCCGGGCAGCGGTGCGGCATCCGCGTTTGCTGGCAATGGCCGGGCTGACGGCAGCGCTGATCACCTGCAACTGGCTGGTCTATGTCTGGTCCATCGCCAATGACCGCGCGATCGAGGCAGCGCTTGGATATTATATCAACCCGCTCTTTTCGATTTCGCTGGCGGCGCTGCTGCTGGGAGAACGGCTGGGAAGGCTGCAACTGGTCGCAGTCGGGCTGGCGGCACTGGCGGTACTGATCCTGACGCTGGAAACCGGCAGTCTGCCCGCCGTCGCGGTCGGGCTGACCCTGTCATGGGGGTTCTATGCGTTCTTCAAGCGCTCGCTGCCGCTTGGCCCCAATCAGGGATTCACGCTTGAGGTCATGATCCTGCTGATCCCGGCGCTGATCTATCTGATCTGGCTGCATATGAATGGCGGCGGACATTTCGGCAAAAGCTGGACCGACACCGCTCTGCTGATCGGCTGCGGCCCGGTTACGGCAATTCCGCTGATGTTCTATGCGAACGGGGCGAAGCTGCTGAGGCTCTCGACCATCGGGATCATGCAATACATCACCCCGACCATGATCTTCATCTTCGCGGTCTGGCTGTTCAACGAACCTTTCGGCGGCGCGAAGCTGATCGCCTTCCCGCTGATCTGGGCGGCGCTGATCATCTACAGCTACACGCTGATCCAATCCGCCCGCGCCCGCCGCCGCGCGGCCCGGCTTGAAGCGGCAATGCGTCCCGAATAACGCTTCCCGCTCGCGTCATACGGCCTGTGTACAGCCGGTGTACGCATCGTGCACAGATTGCGCCGCCCGGTTTCAGCCGGTTTTCGGCAGCGCCTCGATCACCACGAAAGCCTGCGCCCAGGGGTGGTCATCGGTCAAGGTGACATGCACGACGGCCTCATGACCGGGCGGAGTCATCTTCTCCAGACGCTCCGCCGCCCAACCCGTCAGATGCATGACCGGCTGCCCGCTGCGGAGATTCGACACCGACATGTCGCGCCACGAAATCCCCATCGCAAGACCTGTGCCGAGCGCCTTGGAGCAGGCCTCTTTCGCCGCCCATCTCTTGGCCAGAGTCCCGGCCTCATCCTTGCGCCGCGCCGCCTTTTCCAGTTCCCGCCCGGTAAAGACCCGGTTGCGGAAACGGTCTCCGTGACGGTCCAGAACACCCTGAATCCGTTCGATATTCGCCAGATCCGCGCCGACCCCGAGGATCATGATCCGATGATCTCTGCGGTGATCATGCCGGTGGACTGATTCAGCGTCACGCTCAGCTCTGCCGGGGATTCATGTCCGGTGTCAGGATCGAAAGCCGACACGGGAAACACGAATGACAGCCCGGTTTCCGGGTCGTAATCGACCTGTCTTTCAGCAAAATCCAAAGCCGCAAATCCCGTTGGCCAGCCCGCATCGCCCGCAAGGGATACGACCCTGCACTGCCTTTCCCCAAGCTCATTGCGCGGCGGAGAGAGGATCATCAGATGCAGCGCCGCCGCTGCGGGTTCCAGCGTGTCCAGCAGCACGATCCGCACCGCCCCTTCCGCATAGCTTGCCGTATTGGCGTCCCAGGGCTCCGGCACATTTCGCGCCGAACTCCATTCGCCGCATTCCCCCACCGATTGCGCCGCAGCCGGTGCCGCCAGAAGCAGGAATAATGCCAGAAACCGCATCATGACCGGGCCTCCTCAATACGCCGCCGCATCTCGGTAATGGCGTCAGGAAATCCAAGGAATATTGCTTCGGAGATCAGGAAATGGCCGATATTCAGCTCTTTCACCTGAGGGATCGCGGCAATCGGGGCAACCGTGTCAAAGGTCAGCCCGTGGCCTGCATGGACCTCAAGCCCCAGACTATCGGCCAGAGCGGCCCCCTCGATCAGCGCGGCAAGTTCGGCGTCGCGCTCGGCGGTTCTGCCCTCTGTGTCGAAATCGCAATAGGCGCCCGTATGCAGTTCGACCACCGCCGCGCCGATCCGCGCGGCCGCCCGGATCTGCGCAGGCTCATGGCCGATGAACAGCGAAACACGGCTGCCCGCCTCGCGCAGCGGCGCGATATAGCGGGCAAGCATGGCTTCCTGCCCGACCACATCCAGCCCGCCCTCGGTCGTCCGCTCTTCCCGCTTCTCCGGGACCAGGCAGACCGCATGAGGCTTGTGGCGCAGCGCGATTGCCTGCATTTCCGCGGTCGCCGCCATCTCAAGATTCAGCGGCAGCCGAAGCCCCGACATCAGCGCATCGATATCGGCGTCCCGAATATGGCGGCGATCCTCGCGCAGATGCGCCGTGATCCCATCCGCGCCCGCCTGTTCAGCCAGAAGCGCCGCACGCAGCGGATCGGGCCACGGCGTGCCGCGTGCATTCCGCACTGTCGCGACATGATCGATATTAACGCCCAGTCTCAGCATCCCGGCACCTCCTGCAACGGACCTTAGATCGGCGGAGACTGCGGGGCGAGTCCCGTCGATGTGATCCACCAGTTTTCATAAGCGGCTCCAATGCGATACGCCGCCATTCCGGCAGAGGTCGCGTCGGGGAAAATCCCGAAACATGTCGCACCCGACCCCGACATCCGCGCCAGCATTGCGCCTTCATCCTGCAAGGCCCTCAAAACGGTTCCGATGACGGGAAACAGGTTTATGGCCGGGTCCTGAAGATCGTTGCGGCAGGCATGAAGATAGTCCAGCAGCCCTTCCAGATCGAACTGACCCGGAAGATCGGGCATCGCCGGATTATTCTTCTGTTCGAGCGCCCGGAACACTGCCGGTGTCGGCACCTCGATGCGGGGATTGACCAGAACCATCCGCAGATCGGGCAGATCGGGCACAGGCTGAAGGATCTCGCCCGTACCACGCATCCGGGCGGGCTGCGAGGCAAGGCAGACGGGCAGATCCGCGCCAAGTCTCTCAGGCTCTGGGGGCAGTTCGTGACCCATCCGCGCAAGACCACGCAGCACCGCCGCAGCATCCGCCGAGCCGCCACCGATCCCCGAGGCGACGGGAAGGTTTTTGGTCAGGCTGATCGCCGCCTCTGCCCCGGCCAGCCTTGCGGCGCGGAGGCACAGATTATCATCACCGGAAAGACCCTGCGCAAAGGGACCGCTGACGGAAAGGGACAGCCCGCCCTCGACAAGCGTTACGGAATCGCCCACCCTGGCAAAGACGACAAGCGAATCCAGCAGATGATAGCCATCCTCGCGCTGACCCGTCACATGCAGCGTCAGGTTCAGCTTGGCGGGCGCGAATTCCTGAACACTCATTCCTCGTCGGCCGCAATCCCGTCATGGCGTTGAGGGGCCAGAGTGCCGCCATTCGCCTCTTCCTCGGCCAGAACCGCATCCAGACCGCGATCCAGCTTGGCACGGATACGCTCTGCCTCGGCTTCGGTTTCGGGGCCAAGGCTGAGCGCACGTTTCCACTGAATTTCGGCCTCACGCTTGCGGTCGACCATCCAGTAAATATCGCCCAAATGGTCATTGACCAGCGGGTCGTTACTCATCTCGGCGACGGCGCGTTCCTGAGGAGCCACTGCCTCATCATAGCGACCCAGACGGTACAGCACCCAGCCAAGGGAATCGAGGATATAGCCGTCATCCGGCGACAGCTCGACCGCACGTTCGATCAGGCGCAGCGCCTCATCCAGATTCTGCCCCCGGTCGACATAGGAATATCCCAGATAGTTCAGCATATTCGCATTATCCGGCCGGATCTCCAGCGCTGCCTTCAGATCCGTTTCGGCCCGGTCGAACTGGCCGAGCCGCTCTAATGCGATGGCGCGGGCGTAAAGCGGGAACCAGAGATCGTCTTCATTTGCCGGATCGACCAGCGAAATCGCCTTGTCATAGGCCGGAACGGCCTGCGCCCATTTATCCTGCTGCCGCATCAGATCGCCAAGCGCGATCCAGCCCTGAGCCAATTCCGGCGAGGCGGCGGTCAGCGCAAGCGCAGCCTTTTCGGCATCGACCAGACGGTCGGCGCGGGCCAGCGTGTCGATGCGGACCAGTTCCGCCGTGGGGCGCATCTGGCCGTTTTCGCGAAGCTGTTCGAATTCCGCCTCGGCGGCGTCGAACTGGCCGACGGATTGCAGCATCTGCGCGACCATCAGCCGCGCATCGGCCATGTCGGGCGAGATATAGCTGGCAAGCCGCGCATGGATCAGCGCCAGAGGGTTGGGATCGACATCATTCGCCAGAAGCGTCGCAAAGGTCAGGAAAACCTGTGCAATCCCGTCGCGCGGATCAGAGACGACGTCGAAAGGCACGTCCTCACCCTCCCGCAGCTTTTCGGACATATCCTCGACCAGACCGTCAATGCCGATGCCGGAGACGCGGTCCAGCAGCGCAAGGGCGTCATCCCTGCGGTCAAGCTGAGCCAGCACCTGCGCTTCGACAAGCGCTCCCATCAGGTTCTGTTCCGGGGTGTCGCTGTGCAGCAGCTCGGCAGCGGTCTCGAAATCGCCGACAAGTGCCTTGGCCAGAGCCATGTGATAATCCACCAGATCGCCGGTCCCCGGGATCTGCCGGATCCGGTCGAAGGCGGTATCCGCATCCGATGCCCGGCCCTCACCCAGCAGAGCCCAGGCACGCAGCATCCCGTCCAGCAGCCTTTCGGTGCCGTCCTCTTCTCCTTCGCTTGCATCCAGCAATTGCAGAAGCCCGGACCAGTCCTGCTGCCGGGCCGCACGCGCACGTTCGACCAGTTCGACAAGGCGCGAGGACATGCCCTCTTCGCTGGTTTCCATCCCTGCATCGGCCAGTTCGACGGCACGCTCGATCTGCCCCGAGGCAAGCAGCGAGATCAGCGTGCTGTCATTGAGATAAACCGACCCGGGATCCTGCCGCAGCGCCCGCAGATAATATTCCGACGCAGCCTCGAAATCGTTTTCCATCGCAGCCGTCCGCGCGGCGAGATAGGGGCCCGCAAGATCATCGGTCAGCGGGGCTTGCGGTTCCTCTGGCCGGTCGCGATCCTCAGCGCGTTCGGGCCGGTGCGGCGGCGGCTCGGTACTCTGCGCGAAGGCAGGCAGTGCGGTCACCCCGGAGACCGGCAGACCGGCCATCGCAGCCATCAGCAGGACATGAAAAGACTTCATCAACGCAAATCCGATTTTCCCGTGTCCGCACGACCCTATCCGCGCGATGCCTGACACGCAACGGCAGCACCGGCATCACGCGGATCGGCACGATCACATATTCGGGTAGTTCGGCCCGTCCCCGCCCTGCGGCGTGGTCCAGTTGATATTCTGCAGCGGGTCCTTGATATCGCAGGTCTTGCAGTGAACGCAGTTCTGAAAATTGATCTGGAACCGCGCCTCATCGCCTTCCCCGATCACCTCATACACGCCCGCCGGGCAGTAACGCTGCGCCGGTTCGGCATATTCCGGCAGATTGACCGCAATCGGGATCGAGGGATCTTTCAGCTTCAGATGGCAGGGCTGCGCCTCCTCGTGGTTGGTGAAGCTGAAGCTGACATTGGTCAGACGGTCGAAGGAAAGCTTCCCGTCCGGCTTCGGATAATCGATCTTCGCGTATTTATCCGCCTTGCCGGTGGCCTCGGCATCCGTCTTGCCATGTTTCCACGTTCCCAGGGGATTCCAGCCGGTCACATTGGCCACCCACATATCGAACCCGCCAAGCGCCAGAGAAGCCGTCAGCCCCATTTTCGACCAGATCGGCTTGACGTTGCGCACCTTCTTCAGGTCCTTCGCGACCGGACCCGAACGCAGATCGTCTTCATAGGCGGTCAGCTCATCGCCCTCGCGACCTTCGGCAATCGCGGCGGCGGCGGCATTCGCGGCAGCGATGCCCGACAGCATGGCGTTATGGTTGCCCTTGATCCGCGGCACATTCACCAGACCCGCGGAACATCCCAGCAGAACCCCGCCCGGGAAGGTCAGTTTCGGGATCGACTGCCAGCCACCTTCCGAAATCGCCCGCGCACCATAGGCGACACGCTTGCCGCCCTCCAGCAGATCAGCGACCATCGGGTGATGCTTGAGGCGCTGGAACTCCATATACGGATACAGATGTGGGTTGGCATAGTTCAGATGCACAACGAAGCCGATCAGCACCTGATTATTCTCGAAATGATAGATGAACGAGCCGCCGCCCGCATTCTTGCCAAGCGGCCAGCCCATCGTGTGGGTCACGGTGCCGGGCTTGAACTTCGCCGGATCGACCTCCCAGATTTCCTTCATGCCAAGGCCGAATTTCTGCGGCTCATGCCCCTTCGAGAGACCGTATTTCGCGATCACCTCTTTCGACAGCGAACCACGCACACCCTCGGCCAGCATCACATATTTTCCGCGCAGTTCCATGCCCGGCTCATATTGCGGGCCGGGCGTGCCATCGGCGTTCAGGCCCATTTCACCGGCAACGACGCCGGCCACGCGCTCACCATCCATGACAAGCGCGGAACAGGCCATGCCGGGGAAGATCTCGACGCCCATCGCCTCGGCCTGCTCGGCCAGCCAGCGGGTCACATTGCCCATGCTGACGATGTAATTGCCGTGATTATTCATCAGGGGCGGCATCGGCCAGTTCGGCACCCGCATCTGCCCGGCTTCACCCAGAATATAGAAATTATCCTGCGTGACCTCCTGACTGATCGGAGCGCCCTTTTCCTTCCAGTCCGGAATCAGCGCATCCAGCCCCGAGGGGTCCAGCACCGCGCCCGACAGGATATGCGCCCCGATCTCAGAGCCTTTTTCAAGCACGACGACGTTCAGATCCTCATCGATCTGCTTGAGACGGATCGCCGCTGACAGGCCGGAAGGTCCTCCGCCAACAATCACAACGTCGAAATCCATCGACTCGCGTTCGTGTTCGCTGTTCTCTTCCGTCATTGGCTTGCCTCCGCTCGCATATGTCTTATCTGTCCTAGACGCTGTGCGGCTGCCGGGCAATTGTTACGCGGCGATTCAACACATTGTTAACGCAATCGTCGCAAGATCCGGGCCAGCATCGGGCATGAGATTGCCCGGTTTTCGGCCAGACACCGCCCGGTATCGACTGTTTGACTTGCAAACACAGCCCGGATGATGGAACGCTGAGGGGACTGAATCGCGCCCCTGCCATTATTTGGCGGGGGCGTTGTACAACACAGCAGAGCTTCGCACAGAACGTACGAAAAGCAGGAAAGAAAATGGAAAAGATCCCGATGACCCGCTCCGGATATGACCGGCTTGACCGCGAATTGCGTGACCTGAAGGGAAGCGAGCGTCCTGCCATCATTGCCGCAATTGCCGAAGCACGGTCACATGGCGATCTTTCGGAAAATGCCGAGTACCATTCCGCCCGCGAAAAACAGAGCTTTATCGAGGGCCGCATCACCGAGCTGGAAGGCGTCCTGTCGCGGGCCGAGGTGATCGATCCCTCGAAATTGTCGGGCAGCATCAAATTCGGCGCGACGGTCGATCTGCTGGATATCGACACGGATGAAGAAAAGACTTTCCAGATCGTCGGCGAACATGAGGCCAGCCTTGAGAATGGCCTGCTGAACCTGCGCTCGCCTCTGGCCCGTGCCCTGATCGGCAAGGAAGACGGCGACGAAGTCGAGGTGCAGACGCCCGGCGGGCTGCGCAGCTATGAAATTCTGGCCGTTCGGTATGTCTGATGCCTGACTGGCGGCGCGGTGAAGGCGATGCAGGCGGGCGGGCAATGATGATCGGCGCCGGACTGACGGCGCTGTGGGTTGTCATGCTGCTGATTTTCTGGCTGACGGCAGGCAGCGGAAGCGGTCCGGGATGGTGGGTCTCTGCCGTGGCGGCGCTGACCCCTCTGGGCCTGATCTGGATAGCGGTCGGGCTTGCGCGTGCAGTCGATGAGTTGAGAAATGAGGCGCAGGCCCTGCGCAGTTCAATCGACCACAATATCCTGCGCAGCGATCCGCCCCGGATCCAGCAGCCTTCGGGGTCTGACGGAATGGCCTCCCAAGCCTCCTCCATGCGGCCATCCGTAGCGACAGGCAAAGTCCCGGCGCGGCGAGCGGAACCGGCCTCGCCGCAGGACGATCCGCGCCAGTCGAGCCTTGGTCTCGACGCGCCCGAACCGATAGAGCTTGCAGGCCAGACCGTGATCCGCGCCCTGAATTTTCCCGACGGGCCGGATGACCGGGAGGCGGTCGAGGCACTTCGTGAGGCGCTGCGCGACCCCGATCTTGCCCGGCTGATCCGCAGTGCGCAGGATGTCATCACCCTGCTAGCCGAGCGCGGCATCTATACCGAGGATCTGGACAGTGACGCCATCGACCCCTCGGCATGGCGTCGTTTCGGTGACGGGCAGCGCGGGCAGGCGGTCAGCGCCGTGGGTTCCGTCCGCGATCCCGATCTGCTTGAGGCCGCAACGCTGGCCATGCGCGGCGATGAAATATTCCGCGATGCCGTGCATCATTTCCTGCGCCTTTTCGACCGGGGGGCCACGGCGATGATTCCGCGTCTCAGCGACGATGAGATCGTCTGGCTGGCCGAAACCCGGTCGGCGCGGACATTCATGCTGCTTGGCAGGGCGGCGGGTCTGTTCGGTCAGGAGGAATAGGCCGCCTCTTCAAACCGCGCGATCCCGGCTTGCACACAGCCTGCGGAAAGTTATGGTGGCCTTCGTTTCTGCAATTCCGCAAAGCGACATCAGGCTGAGATGAACAACGCCACACCATCCCGTTCCCGCCGGGCTGCCGCACTTGAGGCGTCCCGCGCCCGGGCTCTGGCCCGGACCCCGGCCCAGAGTGTCGTGCATGGAGCCATCCAGTCCCTGCCCTTCCTGCTTGTGATTGTGCCGTTCGGGCTGCTCTTCGGTGTGGTCGCGACCAATTCCGGGCTGAATCTGGCCGAGGTGATGGGATTCACGGTGCTGGTTTTGGCCGGCGCATCCCAGTTTACCGCCGTTCAGCTTATGACAGATCACGCGCCGATCTGGCTGGTGATCCTGTCCTCGCTGGCGGTCAATCTGCGGATGGCGATGTATTCCGCCTCGCTTGTCCCGTGGCTGGGTGCGGCCTCGGGGCCAAGCCGGGCGGCGGTGGCCTATGCGCTGATCGATCAGACCTATGTGCTGTCGATAGACTATTTCCAGAACACACCAAAGCTGAGCCTGCCGCAACGGCTGGGATATTTCACCGGCACATCGCTTGTCATGTGCGGCGCATGGATCCTCTTCAGCATGATCGGTGCCACTGCGGGCCGGATGATCCCGGCGGGCATTCCGCTTGATTTCGCCATTCCGATCACCTTCCTGGCGATGATCGCGCCCGCGCTGCGCAGCCCGGCCCATATCGCAGCGGCCACGGTTGCGGTGATCGTCTCGCTGTTTCTGGTCGGATTACCGGCAGGGGTCGGGCCGATGATCGCTGCATTGCTGGCAATGGCGACCGGTGCCGCGGTCGAAACCGTCATGATCCGGCGCAGAGGGGGAAGTGCATCGTGACTTACGGTTCTGCCCATATCTGGCTGGTGATCGTCATTGTCGGTCTTGGCACATTTCTGCTGCGCTTCAGCTTTCTGGGCGCGATCGGCAACCGCACCATGCCGCCCTGGGTGCTGCGCCTGCTGCGTTATACCGCGGTGGCCGTGCTTCCGGCGCTGTCCGCGCCTCTGGTCGTGTTTCCCGAGGCGACGGGCGGGCAAACCGATCCCGCAAGGCTGGCGGCTGGGATCGCAACGCTGTCGATAGGGATGATCACCAGAAATGCCCTCGCCGCCATTATCGGCGGCGCGGGCACTCTGGCAGTCGGGCTTTACCTGTCATAGGCGTGCAGGCTGCCATCGTTCATTTTCAGAAGATCGCCATGCACAAGCCGGGGGTCATTATCCCGGTATTCTTCGGTGCGAACTCCGGGAAGCGTCAGGAACCAGCTCCGCAGCCGGATCGGGCTGAAACCGCCCGGAGCGCCCTGGAAGCCCGGCGTCGCGCTGAGCACTTTCGAGGTCCCGACGGCGCAGAAGGCCTTGTTCACCGGGCCGTTGCCCTCGGCCGCGCGAATCGCGATATCCGCAGTCTCGCGCGAGACCGGAACCGTATCCACGGTGACGTAATAGCGTTCTCCGGGAAGGTCGCGGGCGTGATAGTCGATATACACGTTCCGCATCGCCGGGGTGATCCCGTACAGCACGTCATGACGTTCAGGCGCACGCGGATGCACGAAGCTGCCCGCCGGATCGAAAATCACCCGCTGGCTGCCATTGATCAGCAGCGCGGAATGGCCGCCCTCGCCCCGGTTCAGCCCGATGACCGTCATCAGCGAGATCGAGGGCTGTTCTTCCGACACATAGCGTGCGGTCCGGACAGCCTCGTCCGACGCCCATTTATTATCGGCCCCACATGCTGCCAGGAAAAGCGGCAATGCCAGAGCAATCAGAACGCGGCGCAGCATGATCAGGAGTTCGACAGCGCCAGAAAGATCAGAACCACGATTGCCAGACCGGCAACCCAGGTTGCAAAGCGGATAAACGCGGCAAAGGTTCTCTGGTGGTCGCGTATTTCCATCGAGCCGTGCTCGTGTTCCGTAACATTATTCTGCGTCATGGCCTGTATCCCTCAAATCCGCCGGTTTTGGGCCTCAATAGCCTATCGCGCCTCTTCTGTCACGACACAGTCTGCCAAAGCACACCACCGTGATCGTCCAGACCGACCCGCGCAATGCGCCCGGTTCTGGCCAGATGGTTCACATGCGCAACCGATTCGACAAGGGCCAGACCATATTCGCTTTCGCCGATAGGCCGTTTGAACAAGGCAGGAAAACAGCCAACAGCCGTCGCCGGAGACTGACGCAGAAGATCGACCACACGATTCAGCGCGGAGACATGGTTTTCGCGCATCTGAGCCAGCCTTGAGGGCAGCCCGGTAAAGGGCAGCTTGTGACCCGGCAGAACCAGATGCCGATCCTCGGCAATCTCAGCGAAACGGTCGCAGCTTTCGATCCACTCGCCGACCGGGTCCGCATCCGGCTCGGTCGGGTATACCCCGAGATTCGGAGAGATTCCGGGCAGAAGCTGATCACCTCCGATCACCAGATCATCATCCAGCGACCACAGCGTCGCATGCTCGGGCGCATGGCCGTTGCCCATATGCACATGCCAGTTCCTGCCGCCGAAATGCAGCGTCTCGCCCTCGACCATCCGGGTGAACCCAAGCGGTATGGGATGAACCGTATCGGCGAAGTTGAACGGACGCTCACCCGCGCGTTTCGCGAGGATCTTCTCTCCCATCCCCGCGCGACGCCAGAACGCGACCGTTTCAGGCGGAGGCGCATGCTGTTCATCCAGCAGCAGCATCCGCGCCATCAGCCATACGGTCCGGGTGGTCCATAGCTCGGCACCCTGCGCCATGAACCAGCCGGCAAGCCCGATATGGTCGGGGTGATGATGCGTTGCGACGACACGTTTCACCGGCTTTCCCGCCAGCGGCCCGTCAAGCAATCCCTGCCAGACCGACCGGCTCAGGCGGCTGTCGAAGCCGGTATCGACGATGCACCACCCGTCGCCCTCATCCAGAGCATAGCAGTTCACATGATCCAGCTTCATCGGCAACGGCAGCCGCATCCACAGCACGCCAGAGGCGATCTCGGTCACGCTTCCCCTGTCAGGCGGATCGGGCCAGGGGTGATCGATGCCAACGCTCACGCCAGACCGAGCGCATTGTCGCTGACCGCGTTCAGATCCGCGACGCCTGCCTCGGCCTCTGCCAGATCGGCGGCATAGCGCGGCAGGATACGGTCGATATAGATCCGGGCCAGAGCCGCCTCATCCTCGCCGCCGCTGACCGCCGCCCGCAGGTGATAATATGCACCCAGCACCCGTGCGAAGGCGGCCAGATAGGGCACAGCCGCCGCGAAGCGGTCCTCAAGATCCATATCGACAAGCTTTCCGGTCGCCTCGGAAAGAGTCTGGGCAGCGGTCCAGACGGCCTCGAACCGGGCCGGATTGAACTGGTTATTGTCCCGCGCGAAATCCTGAATCTCGTCCAGAAGCGCCTGCGCCGCCGCGCCACCATCCATCATCTTGCGCCCGACCAGATCCATCGCCTGAATACCGTTCGTGCCTTCATAGATCGGCGTAATGCGCACATCGCGCAAATACTGCGACACACCGGTTTCCTCGATATAGCCCATGCCGCCATGAACCTGCACCGCCGCATCGGCCACACGGCATCCCACATCGGTACCATGCGCCTTCGCAATCGGCGTCAGCAGCGCGGCGCGAGCAGCCCAATCGGCATCGCCCGTCGCCCGCGCCATATCCAGAGAGGTCGCGCAAGCCAGACATATGGCACGCGCGGCGAAAATCTCGGCCCGCGAGGTCGCAAGCATCCGTCGGACATCGGCGTGGCGGATGATCGGGCCGAATTGCTCACGTTCGGCCGCATATTCTGTCGCCTTCTGCAATGCCGCCTCGGCGATGCCGACGCCCTGCACACCAACCGCCAGACGCGCCGCGTTCATCATGGTGAACATGGCCGCCATCCCGCCATGCTCCTTGCCGATCAGCCAACCCGTCGCGCCGTCATAGCTCATCACACAGGTCGGAGAGCCGTGAATGCCCATCTTCTCTTCCAGGCTGACGACTTTCAGGCTGTTGGCCTTGCCGGGATTGCCCTCATCGTCAGGCAGATATTTCGGCACCATGAACAGGCTGATCCCCTTGGTGCCCTTTGCACCATCGGGCAGACGCGCCAGAACCGCGTGACAGGTATTCGAGGTCACGTCGCTGTCACCCCAGGTAATGAAGATCTTCTGCCCGGTAATCGCATATGTGCCATCGCCGTTCGGCTCCGCCTTGGTTTTCAAGGCCCCGACATCCGAACCGGCACCCGGCTCGGTCAGGTTCATCGTCCCGTTCCACTCGCCGGAAATCAGTTTGGGCAGGTACAGCGCCTTCATCTCATCGCTGGCATGATGCTCCAGTGCCTCGATCTGGCCCTGAGTCAGAAGCGGGTTAAGCTGAAGCGCAAGGCAGGCCGCGGCGGTGAATTCGCTGACCGCCATGTTCAGCGCCTGCGGCAGCCCGGCCCCGCCATAGTCGGGATCGGCGGAAAGCCCGATCCAGCCGCCTTCTGCGATGGCCTGAAACCCCTTGTCGAAGCCCGGAGAGGACCGCAGAACCCCGTTTTCAAGCCGCGCAGGATGATTATCGCCCGCCTCGTTCAGCGGCGCGAGGACCTCTGCCGACATGCGGCCCGCCTCGGTCAGGATGGCGTCAACCATATCGGGACTGGCCTCGGCGAACCGTTCGGTCCCAGAGACCTCGCCGAACGGCACGACATTTTTCAGGATGAATCTGATCTGATCGACTGGCGCATGATATGCCATCGTTTTTCCTCCACCGGCTTGCCGTACTGGCTTGCGGCATCTATGCAATATGTCTGTCCATCCAGATTACAAGTCGCAGCCTATGCGGCAAGCCGTCCTGAAGAAAAACCCTGCGTAACGACGCTCTTACAGATCCATGCAAGCCGAAACACGCCTTCTGACACCGGAAACGGAACATATCGCCTATGCCGCGATGATGCTGGCGCAGGGGCGTCTGGTCGCGATGCCGACCGAAACGGTCTATGGCCTTGCCGGAGATGCGCGGAACCCAAGCGCCGTCGCTCGGATCTTCGAAGCCAAGGGGCGGCCCAGTTTCAACCCGCTGATCGTTCATGCGCCGGATCTGGCAACTGCCGCAGAAATCGGCGTGTTTCATGACGAGGCCCTCCGGCTTGCGACAGCGTTCTGGCCCGGAGCCATGACACTTGTGGTGCCGCTGCGCGAGGGTTCCGGCATTGCTCCGCTGGTGACAGCCGGGCTGGACAGCGTCGCGATCCGGGTCCCTGCCCATCCCGTCGCGCAGGATCTGCTTTACGCGTTCGGAGGCGTCGTCGCCGCCCCTTCGGCCAATCCGTCAGGGCGAATCAGCCCCACCACGGCGCAGCATGTGGCGGAAGGGCTGGATGGAAAGCTGGCCGTCATTCTGGATGCGGGCCCCTGCATGGTCGGGGTCGAGTCGACGATTATTGGCTGGCAGGGAGATTATCCTGTTATGCTGCGTCCCGGCGGGATACCGGCCGAGGCGATCGAGGCATGTCTGGATACCACCCTAACCCTACCCGCAGCCAATCCCGATCGCCCTGCGGCTCCGGGCATGCTGTCAAGCCATTATGCCCCCCGCGCTTCTGTCAGGCTGAATGCAAACGAAGCACGGGATGGAGAGTTTCTGATCGGCTTCGGAGAGGTCGCGGGCGATGTGACCCTGTCGGCATCGGGGGATCTGACCGAGGCGGCCTCGAAACTGTTCGAATTGCTGCACCGTGCCGACAATACGGGCAAGCAGATCGCCATCGCCCCGATCCCCGTGCGAGGTCTGGGCATGGCGATCAATGACCGCCTGTCCCGCGCCGCCGCACCACGGCCATAAGGGGGAACGGAGCTTCTAGGCCCGCCCGGCAGCGCCTGACAGCAGCAACGGATCGACGCCAAGCGCGTTCAGCGCCCTGACCCAGATATCGGAGACGTCTCCGAAGGCATAATCGGGGTCCATCTCACCAGTCAGCCAGCCATTCGCCCTGATCTCGGCATCAAGCTGGCCGGGACCCCATCCTGCATAACCGAGCGCAAGCATCGCGCGATCCGGTCCGCGCCCCTCGGCAAGATCGACCAACATATCCCGGGTCGTGCTCATCGCCAGACCCGATCCGATATCCATCGTCCCCTCATGCTGAACGCCGGTCCCGGGATGCAGCAGAAACCCCCGAACTGGCTCTACCGGTCCGCCGACGCGGACGGGAAGGTCGGGCATCGCGGCAGTCGCCTCGATCCCGAGCATCTCAAGCAATTTGTTGAATGTCATGCCCTGCATGCGCTGATTCAGCACGATGCCCATTGCACCCTCAGCGGAATGCGCACAAACCAGAACCACTGAATGCGCGAAACGGGGATCGCCCATATCGGGCATCGCGATCAGGATCTTTCCGCTCAGATTGCCATCGTCGCTCATCAATGCGCCTCCTGACCATCAGGATCGGCCCATCGCGAGGATTTCACAAGCCCCGTCCCGAAAAGGTGATTTCAGCCCGGCACCAGGTCGGGTTAGACGGGACAGATGAAATACGCCATTCTCTTTTGCCTTGCAGCCGCCATCCCCGCATGGGCCGGGGACCTGCCTGAAGGACTGTTCTCTGCGCGGTTTCTGCCCGGCTGGACTGATGAGAACGGCAATCGCATCGCCGCGCTGGAACTGGAATTATCGCCGGGATGGAAGACCTATTGGCGCAGCCCGGGGGATGCCGGGCTTGCGCCGGAATTCGACTGGAAGGGCAGCAATATCGGCAAGGTTGCCTTCCACTGGCCCGCACCCGAGGTGATCGACTCTGACGGTGTACGCACGCTTGGTTTCCATGACAGGCTAATCCTTCCCTTCACCATCGCGCCCGATGAAAAGGACAGGCCCATCGGGCTGTCGGCAAGGATTTCATTGGGAATCTGCGAAAATATCTGCGTCCCCGCCGAGTTGACGCTGACCGCGCCCCCTGCCGGATCCTCGCCGGATCCTGTCATCACCGAGGCGATGCGCCGTCAGCCCGAACTGTCCCGTGACCAGCCGCCATGCAGCCTCGGAGAGATTGAGGACGGCATGACCGCGACGCTATCGCTTCCCGAGCCCGCAACGAATATGGCCGTCGAATATGGCGGCAGCGACGATATCTGGGTTTCGCGGCCCGAACTGTCGCGGGACGGATCAGAGATCAGCGTCGACTTCGTGGCACCCTCCGGCAAGCCCTTCCCGCTGGACCCGTCGCTTATCGTGCTGACGCTGCTGAAACAGGACGGCGCAACCGAATATCGGGGCTGCGCCGCAGGCTGAGCGTTAAACCCCGAGGCACCAACGCATGATCGCCTTCTGGGCGTGAAGGCGGTTCTCGGCTTCATCGAAAATCACCGAATGGGGACCGTCCATGACCGCGCTTGTCGCCTCATCGTTGCGGTGCGCGGGAAGGCAGTGCATGAAAAGCGCATCCGGTTTTGCCTTCGACATCAGTTCCTCATTGACCTGATAGCCGCGAAGCTGGTTATGGCGGCGCTCCTTGGCGGATTCGGGATCGTGCATCGAGACCCATGTGTCGGTGACGACCAGATCCGCGCCATTGACCGCTTTATGCGGATCACGCTCAATCTCTGCCGCGACGCCCTGATCGCGGGCGAAATCCAACCATTCGCGTTCGGGGTCCAGCGTTTGCGGCCCCGTGAAGGTGAAGTCGAATCCGAACTGGCCTGCCGCATGCAGGAAGCTGGCGCAGACATTATTGCCGTCTCCGGACCAGACGACTTTCTTCCCGGCGATTGGGCCGCGATGTTCCTCATAGGTCAGGATATCGGCCATGATCTGACAGGGATGCGTACGGTTCGTCAGCCCGTTAATGACCGGTACACTGGCATATTCAGCCATTTCGTGAAGCGTCGCCTCCTCGAATGTGCGGATCATGATCAGATCGACATAGCGAGACAGGACGCGGGCGGTATCCGCGATGGTCTCACCGTGGCCGAGCTGCATTTCCTTGCCGGAAAGCACCATTGTCTGCCCGCCCATCTGGCGCACACCGACATCGAAACTGACCCGGGTGCGGGTCGAGGGTTTTTCGAAGATCAGCGCGACCATCCGGCCGGCCAGAGGCTGTTCATCGTCCGCCGTCCCCTTTGGCCGCCCTTCGCGAGCGGCTTTCATGGATTGCGCGTTGTCGATGATCTTGCGGAGATCATCCTTGCCGGTGGTGTGAATATCCAGGAAATGGTTCATTTTCTTATCTTTCGGCGTTCCGGGCCAGCAAGCCCGCTTGTCGGGCCGGGGTCAAGGGGGCTCTGCCCCCTTTGCGCCTGCGGCGCACCCCCGGGGCATTTTCGTGGAGAAGAAGCATCGGAAGGGATTTATCGTCGGCGGGGCATGATGCGGTATCTGTCAGGCATCGAGGCTTTGGGCCGCTTTTTCCAGCCGGGCCACCGCTTCATCAATCTCCTCATCGGAGATATTGAGCGGCGGCAGCAGGCGCAGCGTGTTATCTGCGGCGGCCACCGTCAGAAGCTGCTGCGCATAGCCTGCGGTAACAAGATCGGCGGGCGAGATCCTGCATTTGAGCCCCAGCATCAGCCCATGTCCCCGGACCGATTCGAACAGATCGGGATGTGCCGCGACAAGAGCCTCCAGCTTCTGGTTGAGAAGGGCACTTTTGCGGTTCACCTCGGCCAGGAAGGTTTCGTCGGCGACGATCTCCATCACCTTTGCGCTGACCGCGCAGGCCAGAGGATTGCCGCCATAGGTCGAGCCATGCGTGCCTGCGGTCATTCCTGAAGCCGCATTCTGCGTGGCCAGCACCGCGCCAAGCGGGAAGCCCCCGCCGATCCCTTTCGCCACCATCATGATATCCGGCGTGATTCCGGCATATTCATGCGCGAACAGCCGCCCGGTCCGGCCCATTCCGCACTGGACCTCGTCGAGGATCAGCAGCGCACCTGTTTCATCGCAGAGACGCCGGATTTCGCGCAGATCCTCATCGGGAAGCGGGCGGATGCCACCCTCTCCCTGAATCGGTTCAAGCATGACGGCGCAGGTTTCGCCACTGATCGCATCAGAGAGCGCCGCGATATCTCCCCACGGCAATTGCCGGAAACCGGGCATGAGCGGGCCGAAACCCTTGACCATCTTCTCTGACCCGGCAGCGGCGATGGCCCCGGTCGAGCGCCCGTGAAACGCGCCTTCGAATGTGAGGATCTCGATGCGTTCGGGATGTCCGGCGTGATCATGATATTTCCGGGCCATCTTGATGGCGAGTTCCGCGGCCTCGGTGCCGGAATTGGTGAAGAATACCGTATCCGCGAAGCTGTGTCCGACCAGCAGATCGGCCAGTCTCTGCTGCTCGGGGATCTGGTAGAGATTGGACACATGCCAGATCCGCCCCGCCTGCGCGGTCAGTGCCTCGACCAATGCGGGATTGGCATGACCCAATACGTTCACCGCAATGCCTGCGCCGAGATCAAGATATCGCGTTCCGTCCTGCGTAATGGCCCAGCTTCCTTCGCCGCGCTCGAATGAGATCGGCGCACGGTTATAGGTCGGCAGGACATGCGGAAAATCGGACATCAAAGGGCTCCTTCAACTGGACCGGAACGGATTGGCAGACAGGATATGCCCGTATCACCGACGGACATGCGGGATCGTACGCCTCAGCGGCGTCGGGGACGAACAGAAAAGGCGGTCCTGACGATCATGAAGGCTGGATGCGACAAAAGTGAGGCATGGGCAAGCTTTATTTTCGCTGCCAGAGATCCCAGCGATTCCCCCAGAGGTCACGAAACTTCGCGACGGTCCCGTATTCGGTTTGTCGCGGGCGCTCTTCAAAGAAAACGCCCGCCGCAAGCATCCGGTCATACTCGGTCTGGAAATCCTCGCATTCAAGAAAGAACCCGACGCGCCCGCCGGTCTGATCACCGATGCGGGCCTGTTGCGCATCGCCATCCGCTCGGGCCAGCAGAATCGCACAGCCGCCAGCTTTCGGCGCGACAACAACCCACCGTTTTGGCCGTCCGTCATCGGTCAGCGAGGGTGTATCCTCGACAAGCGAGAAATCAAGCGCCGTGCAAAACCAGTTTATCGCCCGGTCATAATCGTCAACGACAAGGGTGATGATCGCCAGATGGTTCACGGCTTCATGCGATAGCCGCTGCGCAACAGATACCAGCAGGTTCCGCAGACGAGGACCACCGTCGCAAGACAGACGATGAAACCGAGAACCGGGCTGGCATCGCTGACTCCGGTAAATCCATAACGTGCCCCGTCGATCAGATAGAAGATCGGATTGGCATGGCTGATGGCCCGGAAGAAGGGCGGCAGTGCCTCAATGGAATAAAACGTGCCGGAAAGGAAGCTGAGCGGCGTCACGACAAAATTCGTCAGCGCCGCCATCTGGTCGAATTTCTGCGCCATGATCCCGCCAATCATGCCCAGACCTCCCATCAGCAGGGCACCCAGCAGAATGAACAAGGCCGCGACAAGCGGATGCTCTGGCAGATGCCCCAGAAGAAGCGCAAATCCAGCTCCGATCACCACCGACACAAGCGCGGCACGGGCGATGGCACCCAGAAGATAGCCTGCAAGGATCTCTCCGGCCGAGAGCGGCGGCATCAGCGTATCGACGATATTGCCCTGCATCTTCGAGCTTATGATGCTGCTCGATGTATTCGCGAAACTGTTCTGGATCACCGTCATCATCAGAATGCCCGGCCCCAGAAAGGCCAGATATGGCAGGCCCATCACCTCACGGTCGCCCCGACCGAGCGCGACTGAGAAAACCACGACGAACAGCCCCGCCGTGATCAGCGGCGCGAAGACGGTTTGCTGCCAGACCGACATGAAGCGCATGATTTCGCGGCTGGTCAGCGTCCAGAGGCCAAGCCAGTTCACACGGCCAAAGCGGCGTGCGCCCATCGGGCGGCGGATAATCTGTTCGGTCTGGGACATGACGGCTTCTTGAATTGAGACGCGGGGCAGGATATTTCTCGGTATTCCCGGTGTGACCGGGCTAGTCTGGAATTGCAAGATGGGCGGGGGACCGCCGGAAAGGCCGAAATGTCCTGGACCGACGAGCGTGTCGAAACCCTGAAGCGGATGTGGTCGGAAGGACAGTCCGCCAGCCAGATCGCGAAAGAGCTGGGCGGCGTGACACGGAATGCCGTGATCGGCAAGGTTCACCGGCTTGGGCTGTCGAATCGCGACGAAGGCGACAGCAGCGCCGATGCCGGGGCGGCAAAGGCGCAGCCGGAAAAAGAGGCCAAGCCGAAGCCCGCTTCGAAGGCAAAGGCCAAGCCTGCGCCGGAGCAACCGGCAGAGAAGCCCGCCACCAAGGCAGAGCCTGAGCCCGAACCGGCAACCGAATCCGCCGAGCCGCCTCCACAGCCCGCATTCTCGCCGCGCCGCCCGATCGTACCGGCGGGGCAGCCTCTGCCGCCGCAGCCCTCGGCCAATGAAATCAGCCCCGAGGCTCTGGCCAATGTCCGTGAGATCGAAAAGAAGGCCCGCAAGCTTTCCCTGATGGAGCTGACGGAACGCACCTGCAAATGGCCTATCGGAGACCCGGCAACCGAGAAATTCTGGTTCTGCGGACTTCCAGCACAGGCAGGCAAGCCCTATTGCGAGGCGCATGTCGGCGTTGCCTTCCAGCCGATGAGCGCACGGCGCGACCGTCGCCGCTGATGTTCGCCCGCAGCAATCATGCAGAAACCGGCAGAGGCAATCTGCCGGTTTGCTTTATTGCGCCGCCGCAAGGTCGCATGCGCTTTCCGCTCGCCAGAGGTCAAGCCCCGCTGATCCAGCAGGATGCGGATTCGTATTATCTGCGTAATGTCTCTGATGGACCGAATGACTGAAATCGACGCACGGGGTCTGCTCTGCCCGCTGCCGGTTCTGCGGTTGCGCAAGACGCTGATGTCCCGGCGGAAGGGTGACATCGTCTTGCTGATCGCGACTGACAGGATGGCTGCGGTGGACGTACCTCATTTCTGCACCGGGGCCGGGCACAGGCTTCTGTCCGTGACGGAAGGTGAAAATGGGGAATATCGGTTTCAGGTAGAATGCGGAACACAGCCCGTCTGACACATCGGAGACACGGTAAAGCGGCGGACAGATAGCCGCCGTGATCTGCTTCGCATTTTTCAGAAAAAAAAACGCCGCCCGGAGAAGGCGGCGCCTGTATCATGGTTCAGGAACTCCGCGAAGCTCAGTTCCTGTGGTCAGCCGGTGTAATTGCGGCAGCCTTGTTGTGGCTGAACAGAAGCAGCGCGGCAATCGTGCATAGCGCACCGGACAGCAGATAAGCGCCGGCGGACCACAGACCCAGATTCTCTGTCAGGTACAGCGCCACGAAGGGTGCAAAACCTGCGCCGAACATCCACGACAGATCGGCGGTCAGGTTGGATGCGGTATAGCGATTCTTCATCGAAAAACGCGATGCAACCGCACCGGAGGACTGACCGAAGGACAGCCCAAGCAGGCCGAAGCCGATAAAGACATACAGCGCCTCACCGCTCAGCCCGAGGCTGAGCATTGCGGGCGAGATCACCGCATAGACGGCAATGGCAATGGCGCAGTTCAGCAGCAATGTGCGGCGACCGATCCGGTCGGCGATAAAGCCCGATGCGACAATGCCTCCGAGGCCGAATAATGCGCCGACCACCTCAATCCACAGAAGGCCGATAACGTTTCCGGGCGAATGCAGATAGGTCCAGCCAAGCGGGAACACCGTCACCATATGGAACAGCGCAAGCGTCGCCAGAGGCGTGAATGCGCCGATCACGATATTCCTGCCCTCTTCGCGCAACAGCCGCGGATTGATGCGGGGGCGCAGCTTGGCCTGATCGTAGAGTGATTCGAATTCCTCGCTGGTCGCAAGCTTCAGCCGCGCGAACAGGGCGACAACGTTGATCGCGAATGCCACGAAGAACGGATAGCGCCAGCCGAAAGACAGGAACTCATCGTCGGACAAGGATGTCTTGAGGAAAATGAACAACCCGCAGGCGAGAATGAGCCCGATAGGTGCGCCGATCTGGGGAATCGTTGCATAGCGGCCCTTATACCCATCAGGCGCCTGCATCGACAAAAGCGAGGACATGCCATCCCATGACCCGCCGACCGCCGCGCCCTGCCCCATACGGAACATGCACAGGCTGGCGACGGTCAGCCAGCCCTCTTGTTCATAACTTGGCAAAAATGAAATCGCGACTGTGGACAGACCCAGAAGAAACAAAGCTGTTGTTAACTTGGTACCGCGTCCCCAACGCCGGTCGATTTCGGTAAAGACGAAGGTGCCGACCGGGCGGGCAACAAAGCCGAGAGCAAGGACAAGGAACCCGTACAAGGTCCCTGCAACCGGAGATGCGAAGGAAAAAATATACTGCGGAAAAACCAGCACCGCCGCGATCGCAAAAACGAAAAAATCGAAGAATTCAGAGGTGCGACCAATGATCACACCTATCGAAATATCGGTGAGTCGCACATGATTATCGGGCGCAATTTCTGATGTATCGGCAATCCTGTCCATCTTTTCACCTCATCATTCATGTGCTGGCGCGATCCTAACCGCTCCTTTAAGGAGACGCTATCAATCTATCATGTCAAGCCGAATGCAGCACGACACAAGTTGATGGACAAAGCATCATAGATTTGTTTTGCTGCGCCCGACTCTGATGGATCGTTCACTTGTCGCGATAGCCGCTGCTTGGCGTCGTTGGCAGCGCGCCCGGAAGGTACAGGTTTACATAATGGCTATTTCCAAATTTCTCCTTCGCGCTGCCCCTCTTATGGCTGTCGCGGGATGCGGTTCCGAGGTTCTTGCGCCGGGGGGCGATGTCGCGGCGAAGACGCGGGATGTTCTGGGAATAACCACCGCGCTGATTCTCGTGATCGTATTGCCGGTGATGATCGCAATCGTGGTTTTCGCGATTCGCTATCGCAGCTCGAACAAGGATTCCGAGGCCGAATACGATCCGGGCTTCCACCATTCGACTCAGCTTGAGCTTCTGATCTGGGCCGCGCCGCTGGTGATTATCGTCTGGCTGGGGGCGCTGACATGGGTCAGTACGCATAAACTTGACCCCTATCGCCCGCTGGACAGTGAAACCGCCGGTGTGACCGATGGCGAGGAACCGCTGGTGGTTCAGGTCGTCGCGATGGACTGGAAATGGCTGTTCATCTATCCGGAGTACGGCATTGCAACGGTGAACGATCTGGCCGCACCGCTGGACCGGCCGATTCGGTTCGAACTGACAGCGACTCAGGTCATGACGGCATTCTATGTGCCGACTCTGGCCGGGATGATCTATGCCATGCCGTCGATGCAGACCCAGTTGCATGCCGTCATCAACGAACCCGGCGACTATACCGGCATGGCGGCGCATTATACCGGAGCAGGTTTTCCGGGCATGAAATTCCCCTTCCACGGGATGGAGCAAGCGGATTTCGACGCATGGGTCGAAAAATCCCGCGACTCGGGCGAGGTGCTTGACCGTGACGAATATCTGGAACTTCTCGCCCCGTCCGAAAACGTCCCGGCGACCTTCTATGCGCTCGGCGATGAAGAGCTTTACCACGACATCCTGAATCGCTGCGTCGAGCCGGGTCAGACCTGCATGGACGAGATGATGATGACCGATAAGCTGACGCGAAGCCGGGGCAGTGCTTATGCGGCCAGTGCGGTCGAGGCGGCTGGCGGACATCAGCCAGAGACCGCCGCCGAAGCGGAAGCCGAAACTGAAGCGCCTCATTGGGGAGAAGGCGGAGGCGGCCCTGAAATACCTGCCGAAGACGCAGAGCAAGAGCCCACGACACAAGCTGCCGATGCAGCCTCGAACTGACAGGTGACGATATGGCTGTTGAACAACAAGCAGTAGAAAGCTCATTTCTTTTCGGTCGCCTGACACTCGGGAAGCTGCCGCTTGACGTGCCCATTGTCGTGGTGACGTTCGTGGTGGTGGCGATCATTGCCATCGCGATCCTTGCCGCGATCACCTATTTCAAGCTTTGGGGTTATTTGTGGCGCGAATGGCTGACCACAGTCGACCATAAGCGGATCGGGATCATGTATATGATCCTCGGCCTGATCATGTTCCTGCGCGGTTTTGCCGACGCGCTCATGATGCGGCTTCAGCAGGTGATGGCCTTTAACGGATCCGAGGGCTATCTGAACGCGCATCACTACGATCAGATCTTCACCGCGCATGGCACGATCATGATCTTCTTCGTGGCGATGCCCTTCGTGACCGGGCTGATGAACTATGTCGTGCCGTTGCAGATCGGGGCACGCGACGTTTCATTCCCCTTCCTGAATAATTTCAGCTTCTGGATGACCACAAGCGGCGCGATCCTTGTAATGATCTCGCTGTTCGTGGGTGAGTTCGCCATGACCGGCTGGCTGGCCTTCCCGCCCTTGTCGGGAATCGTGTCTAGCCCGACCGAAGGGGTGGATTACTATATCTGGGGGCTTCAGATCGCCGGGGTCGGCACGACGTTATCAGGTATCAACCTTGTGGTAACGATCCTGAAGATGCGCTGCCCGGGCATGACGCTGATGCGGATGCCGGTTTTCACCTGGACGGCATTCTGTTCGAATATTCTGATCGTAGCCACCTTCCCGGTCCTGACGGCAACGCTGGTTCTGCTGTCGCTGGATCGCTATCTGGGCTTCAATTTCTTCACCAATGAGCTCGGCGGCAACCCGATGCTCTATATCAACCTGATCTGGATCTGGGGACACCCGGAGGTGTATATCCTGATCCTGCCCGCGTTCGGCATCTTCTCCGAGGTGACCTCGACCTTCTGCAGCAAGCGGCTGTTCGGCTATAACTCGATGGTTTACGCGACGGTCTGCATTACCATCCTGTCTTATGTGGTCTGGCTGCACCATTTCTTCACGATGGGGTCCGGCGCATCGGTGAACGCCTTCTTCGGCATCGCTACGATGATCATCTCGATCCCGACCGGCGCGAAGATCTTCAACTGGCTGTTCACCATGTATAAAGGCCGCATCCGGTATGAGCTGCCGATGATGTGGACGGTCGCCTTCATGCTGACCTTCGTGATCGGCGGAATGACGGGCGTCATGCTGGCCGTGCCGCCGGCTGACTTCATCGTGCATAACTCACTGTTCCTGGTGGCGCATTTCCACAACGTCATCATCGGCGGTGTGGTCTATGGCATCTTTGCGGGCATCAATTACTGGTGGCCGAAAGCCTTCGGCTTCAAGATGAACCAGTTCTGGGGCCATGTCAGCTTTTGGTGCTGGGTCATCGGGTTCTGGGTCGCCTTCATGCCGCTTTACGTCATGGGTCTGATGGGCGTGACCCGCCGCCTGCGGGTGTTCGACGACCCCTCGCTTCAGATCTGGTTCGCGATTGCTGCCTTCGGTGCGTTCCTGATCGCCTGCGGGATCGTGGCGCTTGTCCTGCAAATCGCCTTCTCGATCCGCGACCGTGAGAAGCTGCGCGACGAAACCGGCGATCTGTGGCAGGGACGCACGCTGGAATGGGCGACGTCTTCACCGCCGCCTGACTATAACTTCGCTGTTACGCCTGTCGTCTATGATATCGACGCGTGGCACGACATGAAGGAAAATGGCTATAAGCGGCCCGAATCCGGCTTCTTGCGGATCCATATGCCGCGCAATACCGGAGCGGGGATTATCCTTGCGGGCATCAGCCTCGCGCTTGGATTTGCCCTTGTCTGGCATATCTGGTGGCTGGCGATCCTGTCGTTTATCGCGCTGATCGCGACGGCGATCCTGCACACCTTCGATTATAACCGGGATTTCTACATTCCCGAGACCGAGGTGACCGCCACCGAAGAGGCGCGCACCAAGTCCCTCAGCAACGCAGTGTGACAGAGACATGAGTTCAGAAATCGTGACCGACCCCGGCGACGAGCGCGTCTATCACCCTGCGGAAGAACCGCATCACCCAGAGGGGCATTCGACTCCGCTCGGCTTCTGGGTCTATCTGATGAGCGATTGCCTCATCTTTGCGATCCTGTTTGCGACATTCGCCGTTCTGGGCGACCGTTTCGGCGGCGGGCCGGGTCCGAAGGATCTGTTCGACCTGCCTCTGGTGGCGCTGAACACGGCGATGCTGCTGATTTCCTCGATCACCTTCGGTTTCGCCATGCTGGCGATGCATGACGGCAATCAGAAGGGCGTGCTGAAATGGCTGGGAATCACCGCATGTTTCGGCGCGGCCTTCCTTGCAATCGAGCTTTACGAATTCAGCCATCTGATCGGTGAGGGCGCAGGCCCGGGCCGCTCGGCCTTCCTGTCTGCCTTCTTTACACTGGTCGGAACGCACGGGCTGCATGTCACGGTCGGCCTGATCTGGCTGACCGTCATGGTGATCCAGATCCGCCAGCGCGGGCTGTCCACGGCAAATCAGCGCAGGCTGAACTGCCTGTCGCTGTTCTGGCACTTCCTCGATGTGATCTGGATCGGGGTGTTTAGCTTCGTTTACCTGATGGGGATGATCTGATGAGCAACAGCACCGACCATCACGACGACCATGCCGCCGCGCAATTCCCCCACGGCACGAAGCGCGAATATGTCACCGGCTTCATTCTGGCCGTCATCCTGACCGTGATTCCCTTCGGCGTGGTCATGTCCGGCGGCGCCGGATCGTTCCGGATCACCGCGATCATTATCCTCGTCTGCGCCGTCGCGCAGATGATTGTCCATATGGTCTATTTCCTGCATATGAGCCCAAAGGCAGAAAATGGCTGGTCCCTGATCTCGCTGGTATTCACGCTGATCCTGCTGATCATTGCCGTCTCGGGAACAATCTGGGTCATGTATAATATGGACGCAAATATGATGCCCAGCATGGAGGATGAGATGCCCGCCATGCAGGGTGATATGCCGATGGGTCAGATGTCGGATTCCTGACCGTGCCGGACAGGACAGAACACAACCACCGCCCGCTCTGGCAGCTGGCGGTGGTTTTGCTTCTCGGGGTCGCTCTGGCGGCAGGTTTTGTGTCTCTGGGTGTCTGGCAGGTCCAACGTCTGGCGTGGAAGCGCGATCTGATCGAACGGGTCGAGAACCGCGTCAGCTCGGCCCCCGTTGCGTGGACAGATGTGACCGGACTGCCTCCGGATGCGCTTGAATACCGCCCGGTTACCGTCACGGGCGAATTCGACCACAGTGTCGAAACTCTGGTACAGGCCGTGACCGAACAGGGAGGCGGGTTCTGGGTGCTAACGCCGCTACGCACGGATGGCAGAGAGACCGTCCTGATCAATCGCGGCTTTGTCCCGTCGGAACTGCGTGACCCCTCTGCCCGCCCCGAAGGTCAGGTCACTGGAGAGGTCACCGTGACCGGACTTGCCCGCCTGACCGAACCGGATGGCGCGTTCCTGCGCGAGAACGACCATCAGGCCGATCGCTGGTTTTCGCGCGATATCGCCGCCATAGCCGATGCGAAAGCCCTGCCGAACGTCGCCGGGTTTTTCGTGGATGCCGACGCCACGCCGCAACCGGGGGGCTATCCGGTCGGCGGCCTTACCGTTGTGCAGTTCCGGAACGCGCATCTTTCCTATGCGCTGACATGGTTTGCACTGGCCGGGATGGTGATCTTCGGCATCGTGCTTCTTCTGCGTCACGAAAACCGTGCCCGCAGGCAGATTTCTTCGGAAGGTTAGATGCCATCCGGGGCGCGAAGCACCGCCCCGGATCCCGCTACAGGCAGGCCCTCAGCCTGCCGCACTGCCCCAGGGACCATGCGGGGCGTCTTTACCGTCGAGACGCTCATAGCCATGCGCCCCGAAGAAATCCCGCTGACCCTGAATCATATTTGCCGGGGTGCGCGGTGTCCGCATCAGATCGAACCACCACAGACCCGAGGCCAATGCGGGAACCGCGATCCCTGCTCCGGTCGCGGCCAGCACCACATCCCGCAACGCCTGCTCGTTCTCACGCAGCAGCCCGGTGAACGGCTCGGCAAAGATCAGGTTCCCATCCGGAGCCGTCTCAAGCGCCGTCGCCATATCGTTCAGCATGTCCGAGCGGATGATGCAGCCCTCGCGCCAGATCCGCGCAATCGTCGACATCGGCAAATCCCAAGAATACTGCTTCGCAGCCTGTGCCAGCATCTGGAAACCCTGCGCATAGCAGAGGATCTTCCCGGCGATCAGCGCCCGCTCAAGCAGATCGGGGTCGACAGAGCCTTCGGGAAGCGCCTTGGGCATCGCTCCGAATGTCTCAGCCCCTTTCTTGCGCTCATCGATCCGCGAGGACAGGTTGCGGGCAGCGACAGCCGCCTCGATGACCGGAACCGGAACGCCAAGCTGCTGCGCCTCGATTGCCGTCCAGCGTCCGGTGCCTTTCTGGCCCGCCGTATCGCGGATTTCATCCAGTATCGGCCCGCCCGAAATCGGATCGGTTGCACGGGCGACCTTGCCCGAAATCTCGATCAGGTAAGAGGCCAGCCGGCCCTCATTCCAGGTCTCGAAGATCGCGGCGATGCGGTCCGTGCCCAGATCCAGCCCGTCCCGCATCAGCGCATAGCTTTCCGCGATCATCTGCATATCGGCATATTCGATGCCGTTATGGACCATCTTGACGAAATGCCCCGCTCCGCCGCTGCCCATCAGCGCCGCGCAGGGTGTCCCCTCATATTTGGCAGAGATCGCCTGCAACATCTCACCGACACGATCCCAATGTTCCTGCTGACCCCCGACCATGATCGAGGGCCCATGACGCGCACCTTCCTCACCGCCGGAAACACCGATCCCCATGAAATCATAAAGCTGACCGGCGGCCTCTTCGGTGCGTCTTTCGGTATTCGCGAAATTCGCATTCCCCGCATCGATGATCAGATCGCCCTGTTCGAGCAATGGCGCGAGGGCCTTGATCTGCTGATCGACCGGCGCACCGGCGGGCACCATCAGAATGATCGTCCGCGGTGCCTGAATTGCCTTGACCAGTTCCTCCAGTGTTTTCGCCGGAGTCAGTCGCGGGGTCAGATCGCCCGCATCTGCGATGAATTCGTCGGTCTTCGATCCGGTCCGGTTGAAAACCGCAATCGGATAGCCTTTCTCGGCGATATTCAACGCCAGAGCCGCGCCCATCGTGCCAAGACCGATAAGCCCATAACCCGGTTTGTCATCCATTGATATTTCTCCTCGTTGATCCGGGATTTTCCGGCACAAGCCGATGCGTTGCTTATCGCGAGACGTTTCTCAAACTGGCGGCATCGGAATTCACCGCAGTCTTAGCACGGCGATTCACCTGTTTCACGCCCAATCGGCAGAGGGCAGGGCCGCTTCACCGCCCGCCTTCAAACTGCTGAACTTCGATATCGGCATCTTCCAGAGCCCGGCGGACCTGTTGTGCGATAGCGACCGCGCCGGGGTTGTCTCCGTGCAGGCAGATCGTATCGATTCTTGTCGGAATGCGCTTGCCGGATTCTGCAATGATCACCCCTTCGCGCACCATTTCGACGATCCTCGGCGCAGCGATCGAGGCGTCATGGATCAGCGCATGAGGCTGGCTGCGGTCGACCAGTGTCGCGTCGTCATGATAGGCGCGGTCGGCGAAGATCTCACAGGCCATTCTTGCACCAATCGCCTCGGCGACACGCTGCTGCGCCGTGCCTGCCAGAACGACCAGAATGATCTTGGGATCAACAGACAGCGCCCCGGTATAACAGGCTCGCGCCAGTTCTTCATCGCGGGAAGCCATATTGGCGATGGCACCGTGAAGCTTCAGATGCCGGACGGAACCGCCCGCCGCTTTCGCCATGCCCTGCGCGGCACCAAGCTGCCAGCGGACCAGATTTGCAGCGCTTTCGGGCGGCAGAGCCATATTTCTGCGCCCGAAGCCCTGCAGATCGGGAAGTCCCGGATGCGCTCCGATCCCGACATTCTGACTGACCGCCATTTTCATGGTCCGGGCCATGACATCCCAATCCCCGGCATGGACTCCGCAGGCGATATTCGTGGATGAGATCACCTCAAGCAGCGCCTCATCATTGCCCATTTTCCAGGGGCCGAAGCTTTCGCCCATATCGGCATTCAGATCGACGCGAAGCTTGCTCATGATTTTTCCCTGGGGTGATGAATATGCGCGTGGAAATGATCCGGTTGGGCAGCGTCCACCACCCCGCCGATCAGGTTATAGGACAGCAGATCGCCCATCTGCGCCGGATCGCGGCGGCGCTGCCCGATCCGTGAGGTCAGCCCGTCAATATCGCGCAGATACGCCCGCATCGCGGCAAGACCGGCCTCCCGGTCGATCATCCGGATACGCAAAGCGGCCCCTTGCGGAGCCTGCGCCACAATCGGCAGATCGCAGGGCAGGATCGTGGCGATGCGCGGATATCCTCCGGTCGTTTGACATTCTGCCAGCAGCACAAAGGGCGTCCCGTCTCCGGTAATCTGTATATCGCCCGGCTGCACGATTTCAGAGACGATATTCAGCCCGTCCGAAGCCGAGAACGGCTCTGCCCCGCCGGGATCCAGCCGGGCGCCCATCCGGTTGCCGTGATTATCCCGGCTGAAGACGGTGTCCTGAAGCCGCGCGACCTGCTCGGGCGGGAAAAGCGGCGTTTGCAGGCTTTCCACTGCCCGCAGCGTCCCGCCATCAAAGCGCGGCAGAGGGTCAATAACCAGATCCACGGAGGACCCGGGGTCCTCTCCAAGCGGCAGTATATCCGTCGGCTTCAGAACGCCGCCAATCCCGGCGGCAAGATGCACGGATCGCGCACCCATTACCTGTTCGACCGCCAGACCTCCGCCGAAATGCAGATAGCCAAAGCCGCCATCCGGCCCGGGCGAGATGGATAATTCCGCGCGTGAGGGGATCAGATGGCTGCAATGCCATGCGAGACTGCGGGTCTCTGCCGAACCGCCAAGCTGCGCCCGCATCGGCGCTCCGGTCAGAGCGATCCGCGTGGGCTGATCCACACGCAGACGCAGACTGCCGGACATCAGTTCGATCACCGCGAGAGAACTGTCCTGACCCAGAAGGGCCGCGCCTTCAAAAACAGCGAGCGGATCGACCGCCCCGCCGCGCGACAATCCCTGAGCCAGCCAGCCAGTGCGGCCCATATCCTGCACGGTAACCGTACCCTGAGCGGAAATGATCCTGGCGGTTCTCATGCGATATCCTCGATCCGTGCCCCGCCGCGCGGATCATCCCAAAGCGGGCTCAGATCGGCGGCGCTGACCGGATGGAACCGCAACACGTCTCCGGGGCGCAGCAGGAAGGGATCTTCCTTGCCGGGCTGAAACAGGCGCATCGCGGTCTGCCCAACATGGCGCCACCCGGTCTGCGTATCGACGGCGAACAGCACAAGCTGCCGGATTGCCAGCCCCAATGCGCCGACCGGAACGCGCGGGGTCAGCTTGCGCTGACGCGGAAGGTCCAGAAACTCCGGAAGCTGGCCGATATAGGGCTGACCCGGCGCGAACCCAATGGTCAGAACCCGAAGATCCGCGCCGCAAACAGCCTCGATCAGCGCATCGCGACCGGACAGCCCCGCCGCCGCTGCGGCCTCATCGCTTTGGGGAGCGATATCGGGATCGAAGCTGGCCGGGATAACCAGCCGCCGCCGTCCCTCAGGCAGTTCGGCATTGCGCCAGTCCCAACCCTCAAGCAGCGTCAGCACCCTGTCCCGAAGCCGCTCGGAAGATCCGCTCAGCGGATCGAAGCGGATCAGGGTCGAGACCAGGGAACTGGCGGTTTCGCGAAGCTCGGACCAGTTCTCGGCCTCGATCCGCGCACGCAGCGCGAGTGCCGCGCGATTGGCCGTATCGTCGAAATGAGGCGCGAAGCTGACGACCAGACCGTCCAGCCCGGAAAAGGCAACGCGGGGATAGTCGTCAGCCATGCTCATGGAAGACGCACCGTCACGATAAAGAGACAGGCGGTGACCGATACTCCGGGCTTTGGTGACATGGCAGGTGCAGTCATGACGCGGATCATATCAGGCGGACATATCTTATACGGAAAATACGGGCCGGTTCTTCCATCTTCTTCCTCTTGGCTGAGATGAGGTTGGCAAAGACAGGCCGCCGCTTCAATCCCGGATTATACCGCAAGCCCATCCTCCAGCAGCCCGTTGTCGCAGGCCCGAAGACAACAGATACAAATTCCAACGCCGGAACTTGACCGATGCATTTATTTAACGCATTCGGAAGCCGCTGAGGTCCGGCGGGATACCGCTGGTGAATAGGGAACACGGAACGACATGTTCGGTAACCGTGGCTGCCCCCGCAACTGTAAGCGGCGAGCGACATCGGAAACGCCACTGGGACATCCCGGGAAGGCCGGTGAAGCACTGACCCGCCAGCCAGGAGACCTGCCTGAGCAATCACCCTTTCCGTGGTGCGTGGGGCACCGGGGAAGCGGCATGGGCCGCAGCGGTGACAGCCGCGCCTGTGGCCCGATCCGCAGGCATCACGATCAACCGGGGCCGGTGCGGGAACGCCACCGCCCTGATATGAAAGACATGCCGATGCGCTTTGCGACATTGCTTATTTCCTCTGCTCTGCTGCCCGTGGCGGTTCTCGGCCAGGAGACTCCCTATCTTCTTGACCAGATCACCATCGAGGGCGGGCTGACTCCGATCGAGCGTCAGGCCTATGGCCGCGCGAACACCGTCCTGACCGCCGAAGAGATCCGCGCCCGTGGCGTCCGCAGTGTACAGGATGCGCTGCGTTCTGTGCCGGGTCTGTCGGTCAGCAGCCTCGGTGCCTCGAACACCCAGATTAGGATTCGCGGAGCCGAGGGAAATCACACTCTGGTGCTGATCGACGGTATCCGCGCGGCGGCGGGTGACAGCGAATATTACCTCTCGGGACTGGATACCGCGAATATCGAGCGCATCGAGGTGCTGCGCGGTCCGCAATCGGTGTTTTTCGGCGCGGATGCCTCGGCCGGTGTAGTGAATATCATCACGCGCCAGCCCGGCGGCAGCGGCGTCGAGGCGGGCGGATCGGTCGAGATCGGCAATGGCTGGTCCGCCTCGGTCCATGCCAGCAACCGGGACGATCGCGGCGGGGTGAGTTTCACCGCAGCGACCCGCGACGATGACGGCTATGACCATTCCGGCGATGGCGGCGAGGATGACGGCATCCGCCGCAGCGCCGCGCAACTATCCTTCGACCGTCAGTTGACCGATACGATCAGCGCAGGGATGCTGATGCGCTATGCCGAAGAGGAATATGATTACGACGCGACATCATGGACAGCGATGACCGCCGATGAATATGTCATCGATGCCGATCTCTATGCCGAGCGCAAGGAAAGCGCAGGCCGGATCTGGGCTGAAGCCGAGACGCTGAATGGCCGTCTGGTCCATCGCCTGTCCTATGACCAGACCCGATTCGAGCTGAGCCAGAATGGTGGTGCGGCGGATAAGGCCCGCACCGATATCTGGCGCTATCGCGGCGCTTTCGGTCTGGACGGCCCATATTTCACCGCCACACAGACGCTGACACTTGGGCTGGAACGGCGTGAGGATGAAAACAGCGTCGCAAGCGATCAGAACCGGGCCAGCAATTCGGTCATTCTGGAATATCGCGGTGCCTTTGCGAACGGGCTGGATGTCCAGCTTGGCCTGCGTCACGATAATAACGATCTGTTCAAAAACGCTTCGACCTGGTCTCTGGGCCTGTCCTATGAGGTGCCGGGCGTGCCTGTTCGGCTTCATGGATCTGCGGGGACGGGCGTCGTGAATCCCAGCTATCTCGAACTTTACGGCGGTTATGGCTATGCCGGAAATCCGGGACTGAAGCCCGAAGAAAACCGTGGCTTCGATATCGGGGCAGAGCTTCACTTCGCAGGCGGGCGCGGCGTGGCGGATCTGACCTATTTCCAGGAGGAACTGGAAAACGAGATCAGCTTCAGCGGCATCCCGCTGGCCGATGGTACGAATTACTATAATCAGGACGGCGTCAGCAAACGTCGCGGGGTCGAGCTTTCCGCCGATTTTCAGGCAAGCGATGCGCTGAGCCTTGGCTTCGCCTATACCTATCTTCACGCGAAGGACCCTGACGGTCAGGTCGAGATCCGCCGCCCGCGTCATACTCTGGGTCTCACGGCGGATTATCGCTTCGCCGAAGGTCGCGGGAACCTGTCCGGAGAGGTGCTGTACGTCGCCGGAAATTATGACAGCCAGTATTTCGGCAGTTATGAAACTGCGGAATTGCCGGAATATACTGTCGTGAATGTCGCGGCGGGATATGATGTTACCGACCGGGTCCGGGCGACGGGGCGCGTGGTCAACCTGTTCGATGAGGATTATTTCGATTCATGGGGATACGCGATGCAGGGCCGCACCGCCTATCTCGGCCTTCAGGCCAAATGGTAGGACGGGCCACCGCGCTTCTGGTGGCCCTTGCCCTCGCCGGACCGGCGGGGGCAGCACCGCAGCGTGTCGTCTCGGTCAATCTCTGCACCGATCAGCTTGCGATGCTGATCGCCGCACCCGGCCAGCTTGAATCGGTGTCATGGCTTGCCGCCGATCCGGCTGTTTCTCTGATGCCGGATGAGGCCAGGAAGATCGGCCTCAATCATGGCGGGGCCGAGGAAATCTATCTGTCGCGCCCCGATCTGGTGCTGGCAGGTCCCTATGCCGCGCGACCTACGGTCGGAATGCTGGAAAGGCTGGGTGTGCGCGTGGAGACCGTACCCCCGGCATCCTCGATTGCCGACATCCGTAAGAATATCCTGCTGATGGGACGACTTCTCGAGCAGGAGACCCGGGCGGCGAAGCTGCTGGCCGGATTCGATGCCGATCTTGCGGCGATCCCGGAAGGGGGCGGCAGGGTGGCGACAAGCTATGCTGCGAATGGTTTCGCAAACGGGACCGGAGGTCTCTCCGCCGATATCATGCGCCGCGCCGGGCTGGAGCTTCTCGCTGACAGGCTGGGTCATCCCGGAGGGGCGCTGTCGCTGGAGCAGCTTGTCATGGCCGCGCCCGAGCTGATCGTGACGGGCAGCCGCTATGATACGCCATCCCGCGCAGAATCCGTGCTGGACCATCCCGCGCTTACCCGGTCAGACGCCGCTCGCATCAGCATTGCCGACAGGGACTGGATATGCGGCCTTCCGGCGGTGGCTGGCGTCGCGGCACGGCTGGCGCAATGAGGCGTGTATCTCTGGCCTTGTCCGCCCTCTGTGTGGTGCTGTTTCTAGCGTCGTTGCTGACAGGTCCGGCTGAGATCGGCCCTCTGGACAGTCTGCACGCCCTGCTTGTCGGCGACGGCGCGGCGGGGCTTGTCATGCGCGAGATCCGCCTTCCCCGCGCCCTGCTTGCATTGCTGATCGGGGCATGTCTGGGACTATGCGGCGCGGCGATGCAGGGCTATCTGAGGAACCCTCTGGCAGAACCGGGGCTAATCGGCGTCTCCGCCTCGGCGGCGCTTGGCGCGGTGATTGCATTGCAAACCGGCTTTGCCGCCAGCTTCGCGCTTGCCCTGCCGGTTGCCGGTCTGGGTGCCGCGCTGCTGGCGGTGGGGCTGATCCTGCTTCTGGCGGGACCCGGAGGCAGTTCGCTGGCGCTGATCCTTGCCGGTGTCGCCATATCGGCATTCGCCGGGGCGCTGACCTCGCTGGTGCTGAACCTCTCGCCCAACCCTTTCGCCACAAGCGAAATCGTCTTCTGGATGATGGGATCTCTGGCGGATCGCTCATGGCTCCATCTTGGGATCGCAGCGCCCTTCATGGCAGCGGGCGCGGCCTGTCTATGGGGTATCGGGCGCGGGCTGGATGCGCTGACGCTTGGCGAGGATGCCGCGGCCTCGATGGGGATCAATCTGAGGTCGCTGAGGCTGCGCATCGTCTTCGGTGTCGCGGCGATGGTCGGCGCGGCAACAGCGGTTGCGGGCGCAATCGGCTTTGTCGGGTTGGTGGTGCCGCATCTTCTGCGCGGCGCGACCGGGGCGCAGCCGGAGCGATTGCTGCCTGCCTCAGCGCTTGGCGGAGCGGCACTTGTGCTGGCAGCCGATATCGCGGTTCGGGTGGTTCTGCCGGGCCGCGATCTGAAGCTTGGGGTGGTGATGGCGATCATCGGCGCTCCGGTTTTCCTGCATCTGATCTGGCGGCAAAGGCGGGGGATGTGATGCGCTTCGATATCTCGGACCTGTCGGTCAGACGCGGGCGGAATGTGACGCTTAACGGCGTGACGCTGAATATCGGTCCCGGTGAATGCGTCGGGCTGATCGGCCCGAACGGCGCGGGAAAAACAACGCTGCTCCGCGCCGCATTGGGCCTGATCCCGGCCAGTGGAAAATCCAGCCTTGCCGCCCTGCCCCCGGCAAGACGCGCCCTTGCCGCGGCGTGGCTGCCCCAGACCCGAGAAGCCGCCTGGCCTGTCTCTGTCGAGGCGCTGATCCGGCTTGGCCGCATCCCTCATCGCCGCCCCGAAGCCGATCCCGCCCATATCGAGGCCGCGCTGACCCGCATGGGGCTCACCCATCTGCGGCGCCGCAGGATTACCGAACTGTCCGGCGGCGAGCAGGCCCGGACCCTGATCGCTCGCGCCCTTGCGCAGAACACGCCGGTGCTGCTGGCGGATGAGCCGGTCGCGGGTCTCGATCCGGCCTATCAGATCTCGGTGATGGCGCTGTTCCGCGAACTTGCCGATGAGGGCCGCACCGTCATCGTGTCGCTGCACGATCTGGGACTGGCGGCGCGGCATTGCACGCGGCTGGTGCTGATGGATCGGGGCCGGATCGTTGCGGACGGAACCCCGCACGATGTGCTGATCCCGGATCATCTGGCGCAGGTCTTCGGGATCGAGGGCTATTTCGCCAATGAAAAAGAGGGGCCGGTTTTCCAGCCCCTCCGTATTCTTCCGTGATCCGGTCCGGGCAGAACCCGGACGTTACGCCGCCAGCTTCACATCGAAACGGTCGGCTTCCATCACCTTGGACCACGCCGCCACGAAATCATTGACAAATTTCGCGGCATTGTCGTCCTGCGCGTAGACCTCGGCATAGGACCGCAGGATCGAGTTCGACCCGAAGACCAGATCGGCCCGCGTCGCCGTCCATTTGACCTGACCGGTCTGGCGGTCGCGGATCTCATAGATCCCGTTCGCAGCCGGATGCCAGCTATAGCGCATATCGGTGAGGTTGACGAAGAAGTCATTCGTCAACTGCCCCTCACGGTCGGTGAAGACACCATGCTTGCTGCCGCCGTGATTGGTTCCCATGACGCGCATCCCACCGACCAAAGCGGTCATTTCAGGCGCGGTCAGGCCCAGAAGCTGGGTACGGTCCAGCATCATTTCCTCGGGGCTGACGACATATTCCTTCTGCGCATAGTTGCGATAACCATCGGCCAGAGGCTCCATCGCGTCAAAGGATTCCGCATCGGTCTGTTCGTCGGTGGCATCGCCACGCCCGGCAGAGAACGGAACGGTCACGTCGAAGCCCGCAGCTTTCGCTGCCTGCTCGACCCCGATATTCCCGGCCAGCACGATCACATCGGCCAGTGATGCGCCGGCTTGCTGCGCAATCGGCTCCAGCACCGACAGGACGCGGGCCAGACGTTCAGGCTCGTTGCCGTCCCAGTCCTTCTGCGGAGCAAGACGGATGCGGGCGCCGTTCGCGCCGCCGCGCATATCCGAACCGCGATAGGTCCGGGCGCTGTCCCATGCGGTCGAGACCATGTCGGACAGCGACAGGCCGCTGTTGCGGATCTTCTGCTTGACCGCCTCGATATCATAACCGGTCGGGCCTTTCGGGATCGGGTCCTGCCAGATCAGATCCTCGGCAGGAACATCCGGGCCGAAATAGCGGTCCTTCGGTCCCATATCGCGGTGGGTCAGCTTGAACCATGCGCGGGCGAAAGTGTCGCGGAAATACTGCTCATCGTCGCAGAAACGCTCCAGAATGGCGCGGTATTTCGGATCGACCTTCATCGCCATATCGGCGTCGGTCATCATCGGCTTGACGCGGATCGAGGGATCCTCGACATCGACCGGCATATCTTCCTCGGCGATATCGACCGGCTCCCACTGGAAGGCACCGGCGGGGCTTTTGGTCAGCTGCCATTCGTGATCCAGCAGCATTTTCATGAAGCCGTCATCGAACACGGTCGGATTGGTCGTCCATGCGCCTTCCGGCCCGCCCACAACCTGATTACGGCCGATACCGCGCGAGGTATGATTGATCCAGCCCAGACCCTGCTCGGTCACATCCGCAGCTTCCGGAGCGGGGCTAAGCTCATCCGCATTGCCGTTACCGTGGCATTTCCCGATCGTGTGACCGCCTGCGGTCAGAGCCACGGTCTCTTCGTCGTCCATCGCCATGCGCTTGAAGGTCTCGCGCACCTGATCGGCGGTCTTCTGCGGATCGGGCTTTCCGTTGACGCCTTCCGGGTTCACATAGATCAGACCCATCTGCACGGCGGCCAGCGGGTTTTCCATCGTTTCCGGCTGGTCGACATCGTCATAGCGGGCATCGGACGGCGCCAGCCATTCCTTTTCGGCGCCCCAGTAAACATCCTTCTCGGGGTGCCAGATATCTTCGCGGCCAAAGGCGAAACCGAAGGTTTTCAGGCCCGCGACCTCATAAGCAATGGTGCCGGACAGGATGATCAGATCGGCCCAGGAGATCTTGTTGCCGTATTTCTTCTTGATCGGCCACAGCAGGCGGCGGCCCTTATCGGTATTGGCGTTATCCGGCCAGCTGTTCAGAGGCGCGAAACGCTGGTTGCCGGTGCCGCCACCGCCACGCCCATCGGCCAGACGATAGGACCCCGCCGCGTGCCATGCCACCCGCGCGAACATGCCGACATAGCTGCCCCAGTCAGCAGGCCACCAGTCCTGGCTTTCGGTCATCAGGGCGCGGACATCGTTCTTAAGCGCCTCGATATCCAGCTTTTTCAGCTCTTCGCGATAGTTGAAATTCTGACCCATCGGGTCGGTCTTGCTGTCATGCTGGCTGAGAATGTCCAGATTCAGCGTGTTGGGCCACCAGCTTGTGACCGAATCGCTGTTGGCGGTGTTGCCGCCATGCATGACCGGGCATTTGCCCTGCGGAATATCATTGCCGTCCATAATCAATCTCCTGGCTGGCTCGGTCAAATCCGAAACGGGACGGGACCGGCGCGACTCGCTGTGTTTCCGTCCGCAGAATAACCAAAGATTAAGATAATGAATAATTGCATTTTCTTACCAATAATATAAAATAATCTGATGCAATCACTCACGCTGAAGCAGCTACGATATTTCGAAGCGCTTGCCAGAACCGGCCAGTTCGGACGCGCCGCGGATGATTGTGCGATCACTCAACCCGCTCTGTCCATGCAGATCAAGGAACTTGAAGCATTGCTGGGTGCGCCGCTTGTCGAACGCAGTGCACGGCGGGTGCGACTGACGGCTCTTGGGCAGCAATTCGCGATCCGCGCCCGCGAGATCCTGCGTTCGGTCGATGAGTTGGGCGATCTTGTCCGCGCCGATGGCGAAAATCTCTCGGGTCCCCTACGCATCGGTGTGATCCCGACGGTTGCGCCATATCTGCTGCCACGGCTGATGCAGGCGCTTGGCCGCCAGTTTCCCCGGCTTGAGCCGCAGCCACGGGAAACCGTCACCGCACGTCTGATAGAGGATCTGCTGGAATCGCGGCTTGATGTCGCGATTGTCGCCCTTCCCGTATCCGAACCCTCGCTTCACGAAGAGCCGCTCTTCGATGAGGAATTCGTGCTGGTCCGTCCCATTGCCGATGCGCAGATGCCGGTTCCAAGCGCGGAGAATCTTCAGGAGATGCAGCTTCTGCTGCTGGAAGAGGGGCATTGCTTCCGGGATCAGGCCTTGTCCTTCTGCAATCTGCCCCAGCCTCCGCGCGGGCTGATGGAGGGAAGCTCGCTTTCGACACTGGTGCAGATGGTCGGTGCCGGGATCGGTGTCACGCTGATCCCCGAAATGGCCGTCGCCGTCGAGACCCGCACCGAGGGTATTCAGGTCGTCAGGCTGGCAGAGCCCAGACCGACCCGCACAATCGGCATGATCTGGCGCAAATCCAGCCCTCTGGCGCAGCGCTTTGCCCAGATCGCGCAGATCGTCTCTGAAATCGGACGCTCTCTTGACGCCCGCATCTGACTTGGCACATTCGGCGCGGCGAAACGGCTTGGCGAGGTGCAGCGATGACAGTGACACGGCGCAGCGTGCTGGCGATGGCGGCGCTTGCCACCGCTCCTGTGAGAGCACAGCCGATGCGTGAGCCGACGGAAATGCGGATCCTTCAGGCACCGCATCCCACACACCGGCAGGAGGTTTTTGACGTCCCGGTCCCGGATGCGCAGGATTACCGCCTGTTCCGCGCACTGCCCCGAACCGATCCCGAAAAGCAGGGCTGGCCGTCGCTCTGGCTTCTGGACGGCAATGCCGCCTTCGACCGCATGAACCCGGATCTGCTGGCGCAGTTTCCCGATCTTGCGGTGATCGGCATCGGGTATCCGACCAACCTGCCTTTCGACACGACTCGCCGTGCGCTGGATTATACCCCGCCACCGCTTCGCACCGATCCCAGAAGACCCGAACGGCAGGTCGGTGGCGCAGATCTTTTCATGGCGCGACTGAGCGGAGTTCTGCGGCAGCGGGCCGAGGCGGATGCCCGTTTCGACCCGTCGCGCCGGATGCTGGCGGGTCACAGCTATGGCGGGCTGTTTGTGCTGTATGCATTAAGCACTTCCGGTTCGGGCTTTTCGCGTTTCGCGGCGATCAGCCCCGCTTTGTGGCTGACCGGCACAGAAGAATTCAGTGAATTTTCCAGACTGACCGTCATTGTCGGGGACAGCGAACGAGAACGCGGCGCTCTGGCCGATCCCGCCCTCCCCGCACATCGCATCCCGGCCCCGGCGCAGCGCCTTGTCGCCCGCGCGAAGGCACAGGGAGAACCCGTCAGCCTGCATGTGTTGCGCGGCATGCAGCATGGCGAAACTCTGGCAGGCGCACACCCGCTTCTGATGCAACTGGCCACCTCACCGCCCGGAGAATCCGGTGATCCATGATTACGCGATCATCGGCGGAGGCATTATCGGCCTCGCCACCGCACGCGCCCTGCTTGAGCGCAGGCCCGGCGCCTCACTGATCCTTCTGGAAAAGGAAGACAGGCTTGGCAGGCATCAGACGGGGCGCAATTCCGGGGTCATCCATTCCGGCATCTACTACGCGCCCGGCTCTTTCAAGGCACGGCTTTGTCGTGAAGGGGCTGCCCGGACCAAAGAATTCTGCACGGAGCACGGCATTCCCTTCCAAACCCGGGGAAAGCTGATCGTTGCGACACGCAAAGATGAAATCGCAAGGCTCGACGCGCTGCATGAGCGTGCCGGACAAAACGGGATCCGCACCGAATTGCTGGACGCCGCCGGGATCCACCGATGCGAGCCCAATATCGCCGGTCTCAAGGCGATCCGCGTGCCCGAGGCCGCGATTGTCAGCTATGCGGCAATCCTTCACGCAATGGCGGATGAATTGCGCAAGAAAGGCGCGGATATCCGCTATCGCGCCGCGCCTGTCGCCATTCGTGAAGCCGCCACGCATGTCGGGATCGAGACCGCAGATGACAGTATCTCGGCCCGGCATCTGATTGCCTGTGCAGGTCTGCAATCGGATCGCATCGCGCGGATAGCGGGGCTGAAGATCCGGCACCGGATCGTCCCGTTCCGGGGCGAGTATTACCGTCTTTCGGAACGCTGCAATGATATCGTCAGCGCCATGATCTATCCGGTGCCAGAGCCGGGATTACCGTTTCTGGGCACGCATCTGACGCCGATGATCGACGGCTTCGTCTCGGTCGGGCCAAACGCCATGCTGGGGTTGGCGCGTGAGGGTTATCCGAAGTTTTCGCTGAACGCCCGTGACATGGCCGACATGGCCGCATTTCCGGGCTTCTGGAAGGCGATCTTTTCCTTCATCCGCCCCGGAATGAAAGAGCTTGGCAACTCCCTGTTCAAGCGCCGCTATCTGGCCGAATGCCAGCGATATTGCCCCGGGCTGACGCTGGAGGATCTGACGCCAATGGAATGCGGCATCCGTGCGCAGGCGGTCATGGCGGATGGGTCGATGCAGCATGATTTCCTGTTTCTGGACAGCACGCGCATGCTGCATGTCTGCAACGCCCCCTCACCCGCCGCGACATCCGCCCTGCCGATCGGAGACATGATCGCGGATCGGGTGCTGGCGGGGATATCAGCCTGATATACCATTTTTCCAAATGAGCAGACCCGACGCCTGAATCAGCCTGCCCGTTCATCCTGCGGCGGTCTTACGCGGAACACCGCGCAATACAGGGCCGGAACGAAAAGCAGTGTGATCAGGGTTCCGACAATGATCCCGCCCATCATCGCGAACGCCATCGGTCCCCAGAACACCTGACGCGAGATCGGGATCAGCGCCAGCGAGGCCGCCGCCGCCGTCAGCAGAATCGGCCGCGCCCGGCTGTCCGAAGCGTTGAACACCGCATCCCAACGGCTCTGCCCCTTTGCCAGCAGGTTCTGCACCTCATGCACCAGAATGATCGAGTTCCGGATCAGGATACCGGCAAGCGCCAGAATCCCAAGCAGGGCCACGAAACCCATCGGTACTCCGAAACCGACCAGCACGATCACCACACCGATCAGGCCAAGCGGCGCGGCGGTGAACACAATCGCCGAGAGACGGAAGCTCTGCATCTGCGCCATGATCAGAAACGCCATGATCAGCAACATCAGCGGAACGACAGCGGCAATGGGTTCCTGACTGTCCATCGAGGATTCCACGGTGCCGCCGATTTCGATCTTCATCAGCGGCGGTAGGGTGTCCCCGAACTCGGCAATCCGGGGGGCGAGTTCGCTGACCAGTGTCGCCGCCTGTGCCGTTCCCTCGATATCGGCCTTGACCGTCACTGTCGGCAGCCCGTCGCGCTGCATGATCAGCGGTTGCTCAGTTGCATATTCAAGCTTTGCAAGGCTGGCCAAAGGAATCGGCGTCCCGCTTGGGGTGCCAAGCTGAAGGTTGCGAAGCGTCGCGATCGAGCTGCGCTCATCCGCGACGCCGCGCGTGACGACATCGACCAGATATTCTCCGTCGCGAAGCTGGGTAATGGTCTGGCCGGTGAACATGGTTGCCGCCGCCCAGGAGATATCCGTCGAGCTGATCCCCAGACGCCGCGCCTGATCCTGACTGACACGCAGCCGGATCACCCGCGCAGGCTCATTCCAGTCGAGCGTTACATTGCGCAGCCTGCTGTCCTGCACCAGCAGAGCCGCCAGTTCACGGGCTGCATCGCGCGTCTCCTCGATGCCGGAACCCGACACGCGGTATTGGATCGGTTTGCCGACCGGAGGCCCGACCTCAAGATTTTTCACGTAAATATCCGCGCCGCTGAAGTCGCGCCGCGCAAGATCCTCGATCTTTGCCCTGACACGGTCCCTTGCCTCAAGGCTGGGGGTCTGGATCACAATCTGGCCCATATACGGACCCGCCGTCGGTACATCGAGCGCAAGCACGAAGCGCGGCGAGCCCATACCGACATAAGAGGTCCAAAACCGCACGTCATGGTCGTCCTGAAGCGACGCCTCCAGCCTGTCCATCGTGTCTTTCGTGTCAGCAATCGACGAGTTGTGCCGCATATTCACATCGACCAGCAACTCAGTCCGGTCCGAGGTCGGGAAAAATTGCTGCTCGACGAATTGCATCCCCCATATCGAGGCGCCGAAAGTCATTACAGTGATCAGAATCGTCGCCCATTTGAAACGCATCGCGACGCGCAGCGCCGTATGGAACCGTCGCCTGACCCATCCGGGATTGCCGTCATGTTGTTTCATTTTCCGGGGCAGGAAAGCCACGCCCAGGACCGGAGCGAACAGCACTGCGACGACCCAACTGACCACAAGCGCCACCGCGATGACCACGAACAGGGAAAAGGTAAACTCTCCCGCATCGGAGTTATTCAGCCCGATAGGGATGAACCCCGCCACTGTGACCAGTGTCCCGCTGAGCATCGGAAAGGCAATCGAGGTCCACGCATAGGACGCGGCATCGGTCAGCGATTCACCGATCTCAAGCCGGGAAATCATCGTCTCGATGGCGATCATCGCATCATCGACCAGCAGGCCAAGCGCGATGATCAGCGCTCCCAGAGAAACCCTTTGCAGGGTGATGCCATAATATTCCATGAAGACAAAGGTGATCGCCAGCACCAGCGGGATGGACATCGTCACCACCATCCCGGCGCGCAGACCAAGGCTGATGAAGCTGACGATCAGGACGATGGCGACCGCCTCGACCAGAGCCTGCACGAAATGGCCCACCGCCTCATCGACGACATGAGGCTGATCGGCGACCTTCGCCATCTTGATCCCGACGGGCAGATCGGCAGAGACCTTCGCCATCAGCGCATCGACCTGCTCACCAAATTCCAGAATATTGCCCCCTTGCTTCATCCCGATCTGAAGACCAATCGCCTGCTCGCCATTATAGCGGAACAGTGATTCCGGAGGATCGACATAGCCCCGGCGAATCGTCGCCACATCGGTCAGGCTGTAGAAGCGGTCGGCGATGCGGAAATTCACCGCGGCAATCGCGTCGCTATCATTGAATTCGCCGGTGACGCGCAGAAGAATCCGCTCCGGCCCGGATTCGATCACACCGGCAGCGGCGATTGCATTCTGGTTGGACAGGGTAGAGATCACCTGTTCCTGACTGAGACCAAGCGAGGCCAGACGCGATGGCGAGAACTCAAGATAGATTTCCTCATCCTGTTCGCCAAGCAGTTCGACCTTCCCGGCCAAGGGCAGCGTCTGAACCAGATCGCGGATATCGTCTATCCGGTCGCGAAGCTCACGCATGGTGAAACCATCGGCGGTGAAGGCGTAGATATTGCCGTAAACATCACCGAAATTGTCGTTGAACTGAAACCCGGCGAATTCTTCGGGGAATTCGGGCCTGATATCGGACATCATATGCCGGACACGCTTCCAGATCTCGGGCACGTCGGGGCTTTTCACGTTCTGATCAAGCTCGACATAAACCACCGCCTGACCCGGCATCGTCACCGAGCGGGTGAATTTCAGCTCATCCAGTTCCTCAAGCTTGCGCTCGATCCGTTTGGTGACCTGATCCAGCGTTTCATCGATGCTTGCACCGGGCAGGGCCGCTCCGATCACCATCACCTTGATGGTGAAGTTCGGATCCTCTTCACGGCCCAGATTCATATATGACAGCGTTCCCGCGATCATCGAGATGAACAGCAGGAACCAGACGAAGCTGCGATGGCGCAAGGCCCAGTCGGACAGGTTGAAACGTGTATCCTGCATCAGGGCGCGACCCGCCTGCCAACAACCTGCCCGTCCTCAAGAGAGTGAACACCGCGAATAATGATTTCCTCTCCGGGCTGGATTCCCTCGGCAATCTCGACAATGTCGTCCATCCGCGCCCCGGTCACGACATTCCGCCGCGACACATTGGCCCGGTCGCCCTGCCGGTTCACGACCCAGACATAGCTGTCATCTTCCGAACCGGCAATCGCAGAGGGTGGCACGGTCAGGATTGTCCCTGCGTCACCTGCATATTGCGCACGGATCAGGGCGTTCAGCCGGAAATCCTCTGCATTCTCCATTGCCACATGCACGCGTCTGGTGCGGGTTGCAGCATCGGCCACAGGCTCAATCCGGGTAATCCGGCCCGGGCAGCGCGTTGCGGGATCGGATTCCAGCCAGATCGACATCGCGGTTCCCACCGGCAGCGCCGACAGGGCCGGGGCCGGCAGGTCGATAATCGCCTCACGCGTCGCGACATCCGAGAGGGTCAGCACCGGCGTTCCCGCCCCGACAACCGCACCGGCATTCTCGAAGACAGCCGACACCACCCCATCAAACGGCGCAACAAGCCTTGCGAAACCGGCTGCGTCCTCGGCCCGGGCCAGTTCCGAGCGGGCCTGAGCCATTCCCGCCTCGGCGGCTTTCAGCCTTCTTTCTGCCTGCTCAAGCACGGCGCGAGACGAGACGTTGCGAGACGCCAGATCACGCGTCCGTTCGGCCTCGGAGCGGGCGGTTTCAAGCGTAACCTCTGCCGCTTCCACCGCCGACTGAGCGGCGCGGACATTCGCGCGAAGATCGTCAGGTTTCAGTTCCGCCAGAACATCGCCCATTTTCACGCGGTCACCGACATCCACCGGCCGCGCCGCAAGACGGCCAAGCGTCTGGAAACCAAGCTGAACCTCAGTCCCGGCCACGACGACACCGGGAAAGCTGCGCCGCTGAGACGGAATGTCTTGAAGGATGACCGAAACGACCGGGCGCGGCGATGTCTGCACGGTAGCCTCGGCCTCTTCTGCCCAGGGAAACTCAAAAGCACTGCCCGGAAACGGCATGTACAGGAAAGGTAAGACCAGCAGAGCGTGACGCATCATAAGCCACTCTCCACGTCAACGACCTCTCGCCCGGGGAACAGCATCTGAGAACCTGCGGCGACGACGACTTCCCCGGGTTCGACACCGCCCGACAGGAAGACTTTTCCGTCATCGAAGCGCTCGATCTCGACATGGCGAAGCTCTGCCCGCTTTGCCTCGTCCAGAACCCATACAGCCGGGCCGCCCTCACCCGAGGTCAGCGCGGTCCACGGAATTTCCACAGCCTCTCCGACGCTCAGCACGATCCGGCCTCGCACCATCGCACCGAGAAGCGAGACATCATCCGGCGCGTCCTCGACCCGCGCCCGCAACCGGACGGAACCTGTCTGGGCATCAATGAGGGGCGAAATCTCTGTAACCCGCGCCATCATTGGCGGTGCCTCGACATCAATCATATCCAGAGCCGCCGCCGCGCCCATCGCATCCTTCAGATGCGCCATGTCTGGGGTCAGGAACACGGCCTCAAGGCCCGACATCGAGGCCAGAGACAGCACCGCCTGTGCAGGCCCGACCACCTGACCCGCTTCGCCGGAACGCATGGTGACAACGCCGTCAAACGGCGCGACCAGTTCCGTATCTTCCAGAGACCGACGGGCCTGATCGAGACTGGTTTCCGCCTGCTCGGTCTGGGTATGCGCCGCGCTGAGCATCTGCCGTGCGGTATCCCGCGCCGCGCGGGTGCCGACTCCGCGATCCAGCATGGCCTGTGCCCGATCGGCGGCCTGCTGAGCCTGTTCCTGCGTCGCAACGGCCGCGGCAAGCGACGCCTCCGCCACATTGAGCGCCTGCTGGAATTGCAGCGGGTCGATGCGGGCCAGAACATCGCCCTGGCGGAAATGATCGCCTTCGCGGACCAGCATGTCGGTCACGCGACCGCCTTCGCGGAAGCCCAGATCAACGCTGTCCACCGCCTCAAGCGTACCGGTCAGCCGGACTTCAACGCCGATTTCGCTTGTGATCACAGGGACGAGTTCAACCGGCAGAGGCTCTGCCGCATGCGCTTGCTGTGCGATACCTGCTGCGATGACCGTTAAATATGCGGTCGAAGTCAAAACGGGAAACAAACGGTGGACCAAGATTGCCCCCTTTAAATAGTCACCACATATCCCGCAGCAGACATGGTTGAAAAGCACCGGCAACAAACATATGTTGCAGCGCATCCTGAAACTGAGCGGGTTTATGCCGTTGCTGCAGGGGTTTATCAGTACAATTCTGTTCACATCTCTGTCAGCTGTCATGCTGATGTTTCGTGACCGGTCTAGTGTCTGAACCCTGTTCATGCGTTACCCCTGACGCAAGAACTTCCGAAAACGGACGCAGCAGATTATGCTTAACGAAACAACCAAGCCGAATAGTCCAGTGCTGCACGTTAACGAGAACATTGTCATTGAGGAGTGGGAGCTGACGGAAAGCTTCACACGGGCGCAGGGACCGGGAGGTCAGAACGTCAACAAGGTCTCTACCGCCGTTGAACTTCGCTTCGAGGCCGAAAGATCCCCGAACCTGCCCGATCCGGTCAAACGCCGGCTGAAACGGCTTTCAGGTCGCCGCTGGACGCAGGATGGAGCGGTTATCATCTTGTCGCAAGAAACCCGCAGCCAGGCCCGCAACCGCGAAATCGCACGCGAGCGTTTGGCCGAACTGATCCAGCGCGCTGCCATTGCACCGAAACGCAGGATCCCAACACGTCCGACTCTGGCCAGCAAGCGTCGCCGTCTGAACGCCAAATCACAAAGGGGCGCTGTCAAATCGCTTCGCGGCAGGGTCGAGCCGGGCGATGAGTAAGGCGATCCGCAACACGCTGAGCCTTCTGCTGGGACGCCGCCCGCCTGTACTGCAGGTCGGTGCGATTTGCAGGCATGTCCAGACGCGTGAAATTCTTCTGATCACAAGCCGCGGCACAGGTCGCTGGATCATTCCAAAGGGCTGGCCGATGTCAGGCCTCAGCGTCGCCGGGGCGGCAGCGCAGGAAGCATGGGAAGAGGCCGGAGTCCGGGGCACGGTCTCCCCGCGCTCTGTTGGCCGTTATGGCTATGATAAATGGCAGGAACAGGGGTTCAGCATCTATATTCAGGTTCAGGTTCACCTGATCGAGGTCGAGCGGCTTGAGGATGATTTTCCCGAATCCGAGGAACGCACACGGCAGTGGTTCCCCGTGGCGAAGGCAGCCGAACTCGTCGATGAACCGGGCCTGAAGGAGCTTTTGCTGAAGCTTGAACGTTAAGAGCCTTGCAGGCTCCACTGGCCGTCAGGGTTCACGTCGACATACCATGGCAAAACACCGCGAATATCGCATCCTCGGCAAAGATCTCGACCGGCTGAGCCATGTCGAGGGCGCGGGCCACAGCGCGACACGCCCGCTTCTCCGGTTCGGCTTTTGCCTCGGGCTTGTCGTGTTGCTTTTGCTGCTGGCCGCAGCGACGGGAATCCATATTCCGACACCCGCGCCTTTGATCACAGGCTTCGCCGTGGCGGTCTATCTCGGGATGTCGGTCGGAGCCAACGACGTGGCGAACTCCGCCGGTGCGGCGGTAAGTGCGAAGGCAATGCCGCTTTGGCTTGGACTGGCCGCCATCGCTGCAGCGCAGCTTGCCGGGGCGCTGCTTGCGGGCGAGGAGGTGACGCGCACGATTGCGTCGGGCATCTTCGATTCGTCGCAATTCGGCCCGGATGCGCCCTCCGGACGGGTCATGGCCGCCGCGCTGATCGGGGCCGCCATCTGGATCACTCTGGCCAATTGGGCGCGTGCACCGGTTTCCACCACGCATAGCGTGATCGGTGCAATCGCCGGGGCCGCCCTGACCGGCCTGGGAATCGAGGCGATCAATCTGCCGGTACTGGCGAGCATCGCGATAAGCTGGATGATCGCGCCGGTAATCTCGGCAATGATCGCGGCTGCCGTTCTGAGCTTTCTGCGGCGGCGCGTCAAATTCGCCGAGGACAGGCTGACAGCGGCGCGGTTCTGGCTTCCGGCACTGATCGGGCTGACCGGAACCGTGTTTGCCGGATTCCTCCTTGCCCTGCCGGGGCGACCAGAGCCCGGTATCTTTTCACTGCTTGCCTGCGCAGGATTCGGCATCCTGTCGGCAGCCGCATCAAGATGGCAGCTTGAGCGTCAGATCGCGGCAGGTCCGGAAGGAAGCAGGCTGTCGCTGAAAAAGCTGCTGACCGGGCCGCTTGTGGCGACGGCTCTGCTGTCAGGCTTCGCGCATGGTGCCAACGATGTTGCGAATATCGCCGGCCCGCTTTCTGTCATCATGCAATATTCAAACTCGGGATCGTCGCCCTCCCTGACCGTCGCCATCGCCGGGGTCAGCGTTGCGGCAGGGTCTCTGATCTTCGGCCGCAGGCTGGTCCGCATGGTCGGAACTTCGATCACACGGCTGAACCCGACGCGAGCCTTCTGCGCAGCCCTTGCCGCTGCGGCGACGGTGCTTTCATTTTCGGCGCTTGGCCTGCCGGTTTCGACGACGCACTGTACCGTCGGCGGCATCCTCGGCGTCGGGTTTTACCGGGAATGGGAGGATCGCCGCCGCCGCAAATCCCGCGACCTTCTGCCAGCGGAAGAGCTTTACCGCCGCAAGCTGGTCCGCCGCAGCCATGTCTGGACAACCTTTGCCGCTTGGGCCGTGACAGTACCCGGCTCCGGTGCCGCTGCCGCGTTAATTTATACGTTCTTAACAATTCTCAGCTAAGCAGATGAAGCTGGCGAAAAATTGCTCAGCATGTTATTTCACGGAAATAAACGCGGAAAACAAGCGTAGCGAGGCAGAGATGATTCGAGCGATCCGGGCCAGTCTGGCAACGGCCCTGCTTATGGTGTTGGTTGCCTGTGGCAGTGACAGCGCCCCCGCCACTTATAGTGCAGCACCCCAATTTTTAAGTTACGATGGTCCGCAGGTTACACAGGTCGTTGTAAATAAATCAGATCGTCTGATGTTTCTTCTTTCGGACCAGACAATCCTGAAAACATACAAGATCCATCTGGGGAATGAACCCGTCGGCTCCAAGCAATTCGAAGGCGATGGCAAGACCCCCGAGGGCATTTTCTTCGTCGACCGGTTCAATCCGCGTAGCCAGTATCACCTTTCCGTCGGGATCAACTATCCCCGGCCTCAGGACACCGCCCGGGCCATGTCGGTCGGCCGCAAACCGGGTGGGGATATCTTCTTCCACGGTCGCGGCCCCGATGGCGCTGCTGCCGCGCGTGAAAATAAAAACGACTGGACCGCTGGCTGCATCGCGGTCGAGGATGCCGAGATCGAAGAAATATACGCGATGCTTCGGACCGGCACACAAGTTGTCATCAACCCCTGATAAAGCAGATCGGGACAGGGGAGGCTCTTCTGTCCTGACCTTTGCGATTGCGGCGCTGTGCACTCTTCGCCACCGCAGCAACACGGCATGACGGTCCGGGCAAAGACGGCTTGACCCTGAATTCCGGGCAGACCATCAATCTGTCGCAACAGGGCAAGCAGAAGGCAGCGCCGTCATGAAGCTCGAAAACAAGACATTCGATGAAATCGAAACTGGTACCTCTGCCGAGTTGCGGCGGCTGGTCACCCCGGATGATCTGATCGTCTTTGCGACGGCCTCGGGAAACTATAACACAGTCCACCTGCCCGGCTATGATACGGATGGGGACGGCTCGCCCGAGGAAATGGCTCCGGGCATGTTCGTCGCCAGCCTGATCTCGGGTGTGCTGGGGTCGATGCTGCCCGGTCCCGGAACGCTGTATCGCAGCCAGCAACTTTCGTTCCACGACCGCGCCCATGCAGGTGATGAGCTGATCGCGCGGGTCACCGTCACTGATAAGAAAGATGGCGGGCTGATCACCCTGCAAACCGAAGTTATCCGCACCGAAGATGATGCAACCATTGTCAGCGGAGAGGCTCAGGTCATCGCACCCAAGCGTAAATTCCGCGCCGACGACGTCAATGTTCCCGGCCTTCTCGTACAGCGGCATCGTCATTTCGACGCAGTGATCGCTCAGGCCGCGCCCTTGCCCGCACTGACCACCGCAGTGGTCTGCCCGACCGAGCCTCAATCGCTTGGCGGCGCAATTCTGGCCGCAGATGAAAGCATCATCACGCCGATTCTGATCGGTAATGCGGGAAAAATCGCCGAGGCCGCAGCAGAGATCGGCCGCGACATTTCCGCCTTCGAAATCATCGACGAAGCAGATGACGCAGCAGCAGCCCGCCGCGCTTGCGAACTGGTCCATGAAGACCGCGCCGGAGCCGTCATGAAAGGCCATCTGCACACAGACGATCTTCTGCGTGCGCTGCTCAGCAAGGAATACGGGCTGCGCACCGGCCGCCGCTTCACCCATATTTTCGTAATGGACGTCCCCGGAGAGCCGGAACCTCTGATGGTCACCGACGCGGCGATCAACATCTCGCCCGATCTCAAAACCAAGGTGGATATCACGCAGAACGCAATCGATCTGGCCCTGTCCCTTGGAATTGAGCCACGCGTAGGCGTTCTGTCTGCGGTGGAAACGGTGAACCCGGATATCCAGTCTTCGGTCGATGCCGCGCTTTTGTCGAAAATGGCGGAGCGCAGACAGATTCGCGGCGGGGCGGTGGATGGCCCGCTGGCGATGGATAATGCCGTGGATATGGGCGCGGCACGAACGAAAGGGCTGAAAAGCACCGTGGCGGGTCACGCAAATATTCTTGTCGTGCCGGGAATCGACGCCGGAAACATGCTGGCGAAGCAGCTCGCCTATATCAGCCATGCCGAGGCTGCCGGGCTGGTTCTGGGCGCAAAAGTGCCGGTGATCCTGAATTCGCGCTCGGACGATTCGAAATCACGGCTTGCCTCTTGCGCGGTCGCGGCGCTGCACCATTTCCATAAACAGAAGAGCCGGGCATGACACATGCCGCACTGATCCTGAATGCGGGGTCTTCCTCGCTGAAATTCGCAGTCTATGTGGACGCGGATGAAACGCCTGAAGCCAGCGGTCAGGTCGACCGGATCGGCCCCGGACCGGATCACGCAGAGATCACTCTTGCGGATGCCAGCGGAACAGCGCTGCCTGTCAATGCTCCGGGAAGTCTTGAGGATCACCAGCAAGCACTGAACGCGGCGCTTTCCGGTCTGAGGGATAATTTTCCCGATATACAGATCGGCGCGGTGGGCCACAGGGTCGTGCATGGCGGCCCGGATTTTACGGCACCTACTTTGATTGATGACGAGGTTCTGGGCAGGCTGACAGAACTGGAACCGCTTGCCCCGCTTCACCAACCTCACTGCCTTTCCGGGATCAGGGCGGCGCAGGCGGCGTTTCCTGATGCGCAGCAGGTGGCGTGCTTCGACACCTCGTTTCACCGATCAATGCCGCGCCTGAATGAGATTTATGCGATTCCCAGAGAATATTACGATGACGGAATCCGCCGCTACGGATTTCACGGGATAAGCTATGACTATATTTCCGGAGCGTTACGCCAAACCGATCCGCAGCTTTCATCAGGCCGGGTCGTCGTTGCGCATCTGGGGAATGGCGCTTCCTTATGTGCGCTGCGAAACGGGAAATCCGTCGCGACGACAATGGGATTTTCGGCTCTGGACGGTCTGGCGATGGGGACGCGCAGCGGGCAGATAGATCCCGGCGTGTTGCTTTATCTACTGGATCAGGGCATGGCCCCTGCGGACCTGTCCAACATGCTGTATCGCAAATCCGGCCTGCTGGGTCTGTCCGGCCTGTCGAACGACATGCGGACGCTGGAAAACAGCGACCTGCCCGAAGCTGCCGAGGCGGTGTCATATTTCATTCAGCGTTTACAGCGCGGCATCGCCGAGATGGCTGCCGCGATGGAAGGTCTGGACGGCATTGTCTTCACCGCCGGAATTGGTGAGCATTCCGCAAGCATCCGCGCCGAGACATGCCGGGGGCTGGCATGGATGGGCGTGACCCTTGACGATGCGGCAAACCAGAAAGGGGCCGCGGTGATCTCGGCCCCAGAATCGCGGATTGCGGTGCGGGTCATGGCGACACGCGAAGATCTGGTGATCCTGCGTGCCGTGCGAAAACTGGCAGCTTAGGTCCCGGTCATCCCGTCCCAGAAGCTGCGCACCTTGTTGAAGAAGCTTTGCGACTGAGGCGAGTTATCGGCCTTGATCTCATCGAATTCGCGCAGAAGCTCTTTCTGGCGCGCCGTCAGGTTCACCGGAGTTTCCACAACCAGCTCGATCAGCATATCGCCGGGCTCGCCATGAGCGCCCGAGCCATGACGCAAAGGCGGCATACCCTTCCCGCGCAGGCGCATCTGCCGGCCCGACTGGCTGCCGGCAGGCACCCTGACCCGGCTGCGGCCACCGTCGATGATCGGCACCTCAACCTCACCGCCAAGCGCTGCGGTGGTCATGCCGACAGGGACCTGACAGGCCAGCATCCGACCGTCGCGGATGAAGATCTCATGCTCCATCACCGTGACAAAGATATAAAGATCACCGGCAGAACCGCCGCGCAGCCCGGCCTCACCCTCACCGGCCAGCCGGATACGGGTGCCGGTTTCCACGCCCGCCGGGATAGTGACTTGAAGGGCGCGTTTGGTTTCCACCCGGCCCTCACCGTGACAGGAGTTGCACGGATTCTTGACCATCTGGCCCACACCGTTACAGCTTGGGCAAGTGCGCTCGACCGTAAAGAAGCCCTGGCTGGCGCGAACCTTGCCCATGCCTGAACAGGTCGGACAGGTCACGGGTTCGACCGCGCCTTCCGCGCCCGTACCGTTGCATTCCTGACAGGTGACAGAGCCGGGCACATTGATGGTTTTCTGCGCACCCTCATAAGCCTCTTCCAGCGAGACGCTGAGATTATAGCGAAGATCCTGCCCACGCGTGGCCCGTGCACGACCGCCTCCGGCACCGCCGCGACCGCCCATGAAATCGCCGAAAAGATCTTCGAACACATCGGCAAACGCAGTCCCGAAATCGCCCTGAGGCCCCGCGCCGCCACGGCTGAAACCACCGAACCCGCCGCTTCCGTCGAAAGCACCGTGACCGAAACGGTCATAGGCCGCTTTCTTCTGCGGATCCTTCAGACAGTCATAAGCCTCGTTGACTTCCTTGAACTTCGCCTCGGAATCCGGGTCAGAGCCGTTTCGGTCGGGATGAAGCTCTTTCGCCTTGCGGCGATAAGCCTTCTTGATTTCCTCGCCCTCTGCGCCTTTGGACAGGCCGAGCGTTTCATAATAGCAGCGTTTCGCCATTGCGTAGTGCCTCTTTCGCAAGGGCCGGTCAGGGCATAACGCCCCAACCGGCCCCGCCAGTCAGTCGCGCTTACTTGCGCTTGTCATTGTCGAGATCTTCGAAATCGGCATCGACAATGTCGTCATCCACATCGCGCGGCGCGTCGGGATCGGCCTGAGCCTCAGCCTCATCGCCCTGCGCTTTATAGATCGCTTCACCCAGTTTCATGGACGCATCCATGACGTTCTGGATACCGCCCTTGATCTTGCCGGCATCTTCGGTTTTCAGCGCCTCTTCCAAGGCGTTGACCGCCAGCTCGATCGCCTCGACGGTCGAGCCGTCCACCTTGTCGCCATGCTCCTCAAGCGATTTCTTCGTCGAGTGGATCAGGCTTTCGGCCTGATTCCGGACCTCGACCAGCTCGCGGCGGCCCTTATCGGCTTCGGCATTATCTTCGGCATCCTTCACCATCCGTTCGATATCCTCATCGGACAGACCGCCTGAGGCCTGAATGGTGATCTTCTGTTCTTTGCCGGTGCCCTTGTCCTTGGCGGACACGTTCACGATGCCGTTCGCGTCGATATCGAAGGTAACCTCGATCTGTGGCATGCCACGCGGCGCGGGCGGAATATCCTCAAGGTTGAACTGGCCAAGCAGCTTGTTATCGGCCGCCATTTCACGCTCACCCTGGAAGACACGGATCGTCACCGCACCCTGATTATCCTCGGCAGTCGAGAAGACCTGGGATTTCTTCGTCGGAATGGTCGTGTTGCGGTCGATCAGGCGGGTGAACACACCGCCCAGAGTTTCGATCCCAAGCGACAGCGGCGTCACGTCCAGCAGAACAACGTCCTTCACGTCGCCTTGCAGAACGCCGCCCTGAATGGCAGCACCCAGGGCCACGACCTCATCGGGGTTCACGCCCTTATGGGGTTCCTTGCCGAAGAACTTCGTGACCTCTTCGATCACCAGCGGCATCCGGGTCTGACCGCCGACGAGAATCACCTCGTCAATCTCGGATTTCGAAATACCCGCATCCTTCAGAGCATCCTGACAAGGCTTCATGGTCTTCTTGACCAGATCGCCGACCAGACTGTCCAGCTTGGCGCGGGTCAGCTTGACCACCATGTGCAGCGGCGTGCCGGTATCCTTGTCCATCGAGATAAACGGCTGGTTGATTTCGGTCTGGCTCGACGAGGACAATTCGATCTTGGCCTTTTCCGCAGCCTCTTTCAGGCGCTGAAGGGCCATCTTGTCCTTGGTCAGATCGACGCCGTGTTCCTTTTTGAACTCATCCGCCAGATAGTTCACGATCCGCATGTCGAAATCTTCGCCGCCGAGGAAGGTGTCCCCGTTGGTCGATTTCACCTCGAACAGGCCGTCGTCGATTTCCAGAATGGTGATATCGAAGGTACCTCCGCCAAGGTCATAGACCGCGATCGTCTTGCTGTCTTTTTTGTCCAGACCATAGGCCAGTGCGGCGGCGGTCGGCTCGTTGATGATGCGCAGAACCTCAAGCCCGGCGATTTTGCCGGCATCCTTGGTCGCCTGACGTTGCGCGTCGTTGAAATAGGCCGGAACCGTGATCACGGCCTGACTGACCTCTTCCCCGAGATAGGATTCGGCGGTTTCCTTCATCTTGCCAAGGATCATCGCGCTGATCTGAGCGGGCGAATATTTCTCACCCCGGGCTTCAACCCAGGCATCGCCATTACCGCCATCCACGATATCGTAAGGAACGAGCTTCCTGTCCTTCTCGACGGCTGCGTCGCCGATACGGCGACCGATCAGACGCTTTACGGCGAAAATGGTGTTGGTGGGGTTGGTAACGGCCTGACGCTTCGCAGGCTGACCGACCAGCCGCTCACTTTCAGTGAATGCAACAATGGATGGCGTGGTGCGCGCACCTTCCCTGTTCTCGACCACTTTCGGCTGGCTGCCGTCCATGATCGCGATACAGCTATTGGTGGTGCCCAGGTCAATCCCGATGACTTTTGACATGTTCAAACCTCTCTTCTGGCGATTTTGACGGCCCGCGGGTCCGTATGCGGCCCCCGAAGGCCTTATCCCATTGCTTGATCTACCGGCACGCTGGCCGGCTTCGAAGGCTATATAGGAAGGGGATTTTCAGCCTGCAAGCACCGCCGTACCCATGCAGGCGCAGGATTGTCACGAAAAAGAAAAAATGCGCCTATCGCCCGGCCCCCCAGCTGAGCGAAACCCGGCTGCGGGTAAAGAACTCACCCATCAATCCTATCATGGCAAGCGCAAGAGAGCAGTAGATCGGATAGGTCACACTGGAATTATGCGGCGTATAGTTGATGAAGGCGAAACCACGGGTCTGGTCGATGATGTGGAAAAGCGGATTCCAGTCGAACATATTCAGTACCATTGTGGGCATTGTATTCGCCACAAACATCTTACCCGAGCTGATCATATTTGCCCGCGTATATAATTGGCTGATCATCAGGACGCCCTTTGGCCACCAAGGTTGGACCGCTCGAAAAACCATCCCGATACAGCAGCCGGAAAACCATGCCATAAGGAACATGGCGAGACAGGGATAAATTCGATCAATTTCGACCGGCTCGATAAAAGTATTGGTCATCAACAGAAGAACTGCACACGCCAGAAACTGCTGGTACAATACACTAAGCGCCGACGCCGAGATGGTAATTGCCGTATTCAGCGGTACGTGTTTCATCAGCGCAGACACTGAGCCCTCCGCGCCCAACACCGCCCCCAAAGCAGCATTATGGGTCATGAACATGAATATACCGCTCATGATATAAACGAAGAAACTCCCTCGAATTGGAGAGCTGCGAATGCCCAGCGTGGAGAAAATAAGGAGAAACACAGCAACCATAATCATTGCCTTCGAGATCACCATCACCAGACCGACAACCGCATTCCGTTCTGACATGCGCAATTTATAGACGGTCATGTGATAGATCAGCGCAATGGTTGTGAAGGTCGCCTGAAAGACGTTCCTAGTATGGCGCTGCTGGAACATCTTCACCCTCTCTGCCCGAACGGCTTGCCCTGACACATGGCTCGCATCATAAAGAGCCGAAAGCGCCTGCACAATCCGGCAGGCAGTACGTAGTGAATCGGGATACAGGTAATCACATGGACTTCGACAAGCTCACCACGGTCATGCGACGCCTCGCCTTGCAGGCAGGCGACAGGATCATGGACATTTATAATTCGGATGATTTCGAGGTCCGTTCGAAATCGGACAACTCGCCCGTTACGGAAGCCGATGAGGCCGCCGATGCCCTGATCGCCGCCGGGTTGCGCGACGAGTTCCCCGATATCGCGCTCGTGACGGAAGAACAGGCCTCGACGCATAGCCAGATCGCCAGCACTTTCCTGATCGTCGATCCGCTGGACGGGACCAAGGAATTCGTTCAGCGCCGCGGTGATTTCACGGTCAATATCGCCTATGTCGAAGACGGTGTTCCAGTACGCGGAGTGGTCTATGCCCCCGCAAAACAGCGGCTGTTCTACACCACCTCCGATGGCCGCTCAGTCGAGGAAACCGGGCCATTCACCGATAACCCAGGTGAGACCAAGCCGATTGGCGTCAACCCCACACCCGATAATCGCGGCCTGATGGTCGTTGCGTCAAAATCTCACCGCGACGCGGCCACTGACGAATATATCGCACGTTACAAGCTGCGCGACATGACCTCGGCCGGTTCGTCGCTGAAATTCTGCCTTGTCGCAACGGGTGAGGCCGATCTCTATCCCCGCCTCGGGCGCACGATGGAATGGGATACCGCCGCCGGTGACGCCGTCCTGCGCGGCGCAGGTGGAGAGGTCGTGCGCTTCGATGACCATACCCATCTGGAGTATGGCAAGCCCGGTTTTGAAAATCCGTTCTTCATCGCCTATGCGCCGGGCGTATTGCTGGTCAAAGACGACGCCTGATGTCCGTGGTCATCATCATCCCGGCACGTTATGCGTCGTCGCGCTATCCCGGCAAACCTCTGGCTGTTCTGCGCGGTGTGACCGGACAGGCCGCCTCGCTGATTCAGCGTAGCTGGAAGGCCGCATCAGAGGTCTCGGGAATCGACCGGGTCGTAGTAGCAACGGATGATGAGCGGATCCGACGCGCCGCCAGCGAATTCGGGGCCGATGTGGTGATGACCTCGGAAGAATGCCGCAACGGGACAGAACGATGCGCGGATGCTGTCGAAAAACTGGGGATTTCGCCTGAAATCGTGGTGAACCTGCAAGGCGATGCGCCACTGACCCCGTCATGGTTCATCGAAGAACTGGTTTCAGGGCTGCGTGCCGATCCACAGGCCGATCTCGCGACGCCGGTGCTTCGCGCCTCTGGCCAGATGCGGGCGGATCTTCTGGCTGACCGCGCCGCCGGTCGAGTCGGAGGAACCACGGCGGTTTTCGGGGCGCAGATGCAGGGGCTATATTTCTCGAAAGAGGTCATTCCCTTTGCAGGACGCGACTTCGCCCCTGATGAGCCGACGCCGGTCTTTCATCACGTCGGCGTCTACGCCTATCGCCCGGATGTTCTTGCCGCATATCCGCAATGGCCGGAAGGGCGGCTGGAACGGCTGGAAGGACTCGAACAGCTGCGCTTTCTTGAAAACGGGCGGCGCGTTCTATGTGTCGAGGTCGAAGCCCGCGGCCGCCAGTTCTGGGAACTGAATAATCCCGAAGACATCCCGCGCATCGAAGCAATGCTGGCAGAGATGGGCCAGCCGTGACATTCCCGCGCAGCAGCGTCATCGTGATTTCCCGCGGTCGGCCTGAGCATCTGCATTTATGTCTGACCTCGCTTGCTTTACAGGATCATCCGGATTTCGAAATCATCCTTGTCTCGGATGAAGCAGGTCATCAGCAGCGTCCCGATCTTCCCGTAAAGCGCCTGATCTGTGATCAGCCCAATGTCTCCGAGGCCCGTAATATGGGTATCGCGGAAGCTGCCGGCGATATCATTGCCTTCATCGACGACGATGCAGTTGCCGAGCCGGGCTGGCTCAGCCACCTGACCCAGCCATTCCTTGATGACCGGGTGATTGCCTCTACCGGCTGGACACGCGACCGAGACGGGTTTTCCTGGCAGGTCCGCGGGCATTGCATCACGCGGACAGGACTCATCCGCGAAATCCCGAATACAGATCAGACGGTTCTGCTGAAGCCGCAACCGGATGAGGCGGTCAGTACCGTTGGAACAAACTGCGCCTTCCGGGCAACGTCTTTGCGCGAGATCGGCGGCTTTGATCCGGCTTTCTCATTCCATCTGGATGAGTCGGACGTCAATATGCGTATGGCGACTGCCTTTCCCGCAGGGCTGACCGCTATTGTCCCGCAGGCTCAGGTTATCCATGCACGAGCCGATGGCGAGGCACGTCGCAAATCGCAAGCGCCTCTGGATCTGAGCGTGCAAGGCCGTTCTGCTGCCATTTTCACCCGGCGCCACGCTGGCCTGGCTCCCGGCCCGGAACTGATTGCGTCAAAACGTCGCAAATTGATCAGACGGATGCTGGACGGTCAGGTTGAACCGTTGAGGATCGAGCCGCTGCTCGACAGCCTTCGGTGTGGGATGACAAGCGGAGAGAAAGAGCCGCTACCCCCAACGCCGGACCCACGCCATGATCATCCATCCGACTTTCTTCAAGCAGCCACACCCAAACGTGATTGGCAGTTTCTCGCCGGCTGGCACTGGCATGCGGCTGATTTACGCCATAGAGCGGAGGTTGCTGTCAGGGCAGGCAAAATAGTCACGTTGCTTCTCCTTACTCCGAGTTTTCTTCCTCACTATCTACGTCTTACGGAAGGCGGATGGTTCGAACAGATCGGCGGCGTATGGGGGGCGTCGCGATCTGAGGACCCTCCCGCACGGATCTGGAGGAAGGATGTACGGTTGAAGCGCGAACGAGAAATAGCCAAACAGCGGCGGAACCGTTATGTCCGCACAGACGTTCGCGCCTCGTACTCGTCCGGTCAAACGAGCAGACTGTAAATGGGACGATATATGTGCGGTATGAAACTACGAGGGAATACCCAATGAGTCAGAAAGTAACCAAAGCCATTTTTCCTGTCGCTGGTCTCGGAACACGTTTCCTGCCCGCAACCAAGTCGATCCCAAAAGAAATCATGACTCTGGTGGACAGGCCACTTATTCAATACGCAATTGATGAAGCACGCGCGGCAGGGATTGAAGAATTCGTCTTCGTGACCTCGCGGGGAAAAGGTGCGCTGGAGGATTATTTCGACCATGCTCATGAACTTGAAGCCAACCTGAAACGCACGAACAAGGTCGAGCTTCTGGAAACGCTTCGCTCCACCAATATGGATTCGGGTGCGATCGCCTATGTTCGCCAGCACAAGGCGATGGGACTTGGCCACGCGGTATGGTGTGCCCGTCGGCTGGTCTCCAATGACGAACCTGTCGCCGTTATCCTGACCGATGACGTGATCATGGGTGAGCCGCCCTGCCTGCAACAGATGATCGAGGCTCATGCCGAAACCGGCGGGTCGATGGTTGCGACAATGGAAGTCCCGATCGAGAAGACCAAAGCCTATGGCGTTCTCGACGTCGCCGAAGATATGGGCGCGATTGTGAAGGCCAAGGGGCTGGTTGAGAAACCGAAGGAAAATCCGCCGTCGAATCTCGCGGTGATTGGCCGTTATATTCTTGCTCCGACCGTTTTGAATAACCTCAACAAGCTGCGTGAAGGCGCAGGCGGCGAGATCCAGTTGACCGATGCCATCGCGGATGAAATCACGGAAGGCCGCGATGTGTACGGGCTGCGCTTTCGCGGTCAGCGCTATGATTGCGGATCGAAGGCCGGATTCCTTCAGGCGACGGTTGCATTCGGGCTTGAGCGCGACGATCTGCGCGACGAATTCCTGTCCTATCTGACCGAAATCATGTCGCTGCAACGAGCGGCTGAGTAATGTCCGGGAATGTACTGGTGACAGGCGGAGCCGGTTATATCGGCTCTCACGCCTGCAAGGCACTCAGAAATGCCGGGTATACGCCCGTAACCTATGACAGCCTGATCACCGGCTGGCGCGAAGCCGTGAAATTCGGCCCTTTCGAGCAGGGCGATCTGATGGATCGTACCCGGCTTGATGAGGTCTTCGCGACTTATCAGCCGGTCGCTGTCATGCATTTCGCGGCGCTCAGTCAGGTGGGCGAGGCAATGTCGCAGCCGGGGAAATACTGGCGCGGCAATGTCTGCGCGTCTCTGAACCTGATCGAGGCGACGATTGCGGCAGGCGTCAAGGATTTCGTGTTCAGCTCGACCTGCGCGACCTACGGGGATCATGATGGGGTGGTTCTGGATGAGCGGACGACCCAGCTTCCACTGAATGCCTATGGCGCGTCGAAACGCGCGATTGAGGATATGCTGAAGGATTTCGGTGCCTCGGACGGGCTGAACAGCGTCATTTTCCGCTATTTCAACGTGGCAGGAGCCGATCCCGACAGCGAGGTCGGAGAGTTCCATCAGCCGGAAACGCATCTGGTTCCGCTGATCCTCGACGCGATCGACGGCAAGCGCCTGGCGCTGACCATTCACGGGATCGACTACCCGACCGAGGACGGCACCTGTATTCGCGACTATGTTCATGTCATGGATCTGGTCGACGCGCATGTTCAGGGGCTGAACTGGCTTCGTAACGGTAACGGCCCCACGACTGGCGGCGTCGATGTGTTCTGCCTTGGCACAGGTGACGGGTTCTCCGTGCGCGAAGTCGTTGCAGCGGCTGGCTCGGTCACGAACCTGTCGGTCCCAATGGAGGATGGGCCGCGCCGTGCAGGCGATGCGGTCAAGCTTGTCTCGGGCAGCAGGAAAGCACGGGAAGAACTGGGCTGGACGCCGGAGCGCTCGACAATGCCGCAAATGATCCTCGACGCGTGGCGGTGGCATCAGAATGGTGGGTATGGCCGCTGAACCGGCTGCCATTCTGGACGTGTCCCGGCTGGTTTCACGGATCGGGACCGGACCTCTGACCGGTATCGACCGGGTCGAAGCGGCCTGGCTTCGCCATCTCGCGGACCGGCCCTGTCTGCTGCTGTGCCGTATTCCGCGCGGGCAGGCGCTGTTGCCAGCGGAAGCTGCCGCCAAGATTCTGCAGTGGAGCGACGGCGACCTGTCGGATTTCGCTCAAAGCTCCGGCTGGCGGGAAACTCTGGCAAAGCGGCGGGGCATCGCACGGCGCGCGCAGGAAAAGCTGCGTCGCATGGCCCATGCGGTCCTGCCCGTAAATGGTCGCGGCATCCGTAGCCATATTGCCCGGCACCTGCCCGCAGCTGAGTTCTATCTGAATGTCGGGCACAGCAACCTGCTGCCGAAGCTTCTGCACAATCTGGCCGGACTGAAACGTGCGATCATGATCCACGATACGATCCCGCTGGATCATCCTGAATTCTGCCGAACAGGTCAGCCCGCGAAATTCAGGGATCGCTTCATGACGGCGCTGAATATGGCGGATCTTGTCATCGCGATCTCAGAGGCAACCGCCGGGAATATCGAAATCTGGCGGAGGCGTCTTGCAATTACCCGCTCTGCCCCGATCATTGTTGCTCCTATCGGTACGGATCTGACCGATCCCGATCCTTCAACCATCCCGGTCGATTTGGATCTGTCGCACCCGTTTTTCGTCACGCTCGGCACCATAGAGCCGCGGAAAAATCACGCTCTTCTGCTGGATGTCTGGGAGCAGCTTGCAAAGCGGCTTAAGCATGATCAGATACCGCGCCTGCTGATCATCGGTCGCCGAGGCTGGGAAAATCACGACGTGTTCGCTCGGCTCGACGCTTTGCCCCGCGATGCCGCTATCATCGAAATGACCGACCTGCCGGACAGCGCTGTCGCGACCCTTGTGATGCGCTGCCGGGCCTTGCTGATGCCCTCACGCGCCGAGGGGTTCGGGCTTCCCCTGACCGAAGCAGCTGGGCGCGGCACGCCTGTGATCTGTGCACCACTGCCGGTGGCACAGGAACTGCTTGGAAATTACCCGATTTACCTGTCTTCGGACGATGTAAACGGCTGGACGGACAAAATTATACAACTTATAGGCGAAAACACCGCAAAATCGCCCCCTCTTGAGATTCCTGCGTGGACAAGACATTTTAAGATCGTTGAGGGTGCGCTGAACGCGACGCAGGACTGATCATCAACGCTTCGGTGGCAACAAGTGAAACTTCGACTCGGATCCAGCTTGAACGCGCTTCGCCTTCGCGCAATCCGGCAATGGTATCTGGGGCGCGCCATAAGACGTCATAAGCAAGTTGTGCCCGTTAAACTGCGTGTCAGAACGATAGGCCATAATGCTCTCCTGTGTTTTGTCACCCTGAGGAACGAATATGTCCGCTTGCCCTATTTCCTTGATTATTACCGACGCATGGGGATCGGTCACTTCCTGATCGTTGACAACAACTCGGATGATGGAAGCGCAGAGTTTCTTCAAAGTCAGCCCGACGTGTCGCTGTGGCGCACCACCACGAGCTATAAATCTTCCAGATTCGGCATGGACTGGATTAACTGGCTGCTGTTTCGCTATGGCACGGGGCACTGGTGCCTGACTGTCGATCCCGATGAGTTTCTTGTTTTCCCGAACTGTGATACAAGGCCCTTGCAAGCGCTGACTCACTGGATGAGCGCATCAGGCATCCGATCATTTCCTGCCATGCTTCTGGACCTCTATCCGAGGGGCAGAATCGGAGATCAGCCCTATGTCGCTGGTCAGAATCCGATGGAAATCGCGCATTATTTCGATCCCGCAAATTATATGATCCACAAGAATGGCCGCTACGGCAATCTGTGGATTCAGGGAGGCCCCCGTGCACGCAGCTTCTTTGCGTCATCGCCGAAAGAAGCTCCTGCGCTGAATAAGATCCCGCTGATCCGATGGGAACGTCACTATGTCTATATTTCGTCGACGCATATGGCGCTGCCGCGGGCCCTAAACCTCGTTTACGACGAAAACGGTGGTGAGAGGATCTCGGGCGTTTTATTGCATGCCAAGTTCCTGTCGACCCTGATCGAGAAATCCAGCGAGGAGATGCAGCGCGGAGAGCACTATGCCAATAGTGTCGAGTATCGCGCCTATAATCAGGAGTTGCACTCCGACATGGTCTTGCTGACGCCGGAATCGCGCAGTTTCGAGGATTGGCGTCAGTTGGAAGAACTTGGGCTGATGTCACTGGGAAACTGGGTATGATGCCGCCAGCCGCGAGACTTGGGGTAATATTCCTGTGCCATGACGATTTGCATGTCGCAGCCAAGATGGTCCGTATCTGGCATGACGGCGGCGCCGCCGTTGCGATTCACGTCGACCGCCGAACACCGGATGATCAATACGAGGTTATGAAACATGTTTTGTCCGATCTAAAGGACCTCCAATGGGTGCCCAGGGGTGAGTGCCATTGGGGCATGTTCTCAATGGTCAGGGCGACGCAGAATTCGGCCGAAGTCCTGCTTGAACGGTTTCTGGATGTAACACATGTCATCGTGGCATCCGGAAGCTGCCTTCCCCTGAGGCCCGTCAGAGAACTGACAGATTATCTTACACGACACGCTAATGTGGATTTCATCGAAAGTGTCAGCGCCGAGGATGTCGGTTGGACGGTCGGGGGACTCAACAGCGAACGTTTCCGCCGCTTCTTCCCGTTCTCCTGGCGTAAACGTCGGCGCTTATTCGATCTTACGGTTAATCTGCAACGTTGGCTGCGCATCAGACGCAGATTGCCACAAGGGGTCGTCCCGCATTTAGGCTCGCAATGGTGGTGCCTGACGCGCAAAACACTCAGCGCTATTCTGAACGATCCGCACCGCAAGATATATGACCGCTTTTTCTACTGGGTCTGGATTCCGGATGAAGCCTATTTCCAATCTCTGGTGCGCCTGCATTCGACCCGGATCGAAAGCCGATCACTTACATTGTCGAATTTCGATGATCAGGGAAAACCCTATATTCTCTACAGCGATCATGCAGACATGCTGGCTCTCTCACGCTGCTTCGTTGCGCGCAAGATCTGGTCCGGTGCGCATGAGCTGTTTGCCCGATTTCCGGAAGATGCCGGACCGGAGAACTCTGCAGACGAACCTAACCCGGTCAGCATGGAACGCATGATCGCCGCCGCCGTGGCTCGGCGCAAATTGGGACGTCCCGGACTGTACATGCAAAGCCGCTATCCGCGAAAAGACCGCGAAAACGGCAAGACCTCTGCACCTTACGCGGTTCTGCAGGGTTTCAGCGATCTTTATCCCGATTTCGAGAGTTGGCTCAAGCCGCGCGTTGAGGGCGATGTCCATGGACATATTCTCGCGCCCGACATGGTAGAGTTCGCCGGTCGTCCTGAATGCGGCCCTGGAGCGCTGCCCAGCCACCCCGCCAGCAGAGATTACGATCCGGTGGGGTTCCTGACAAGCCTGATCAGGATCTCGGATAGGATGCAGATCTTCCAGATGAGTCCGCGCGATCTTCAGGATCTCAACTGGTTCATGGTCACCGACCCGAATGCAACGATACGGATCATCACCGGCGCATGGGTCGTCCCTCTTATGCATTCCGATATGCCATTCGACGATGTCAGACGCGCGGCGGCTCGGCTTCAGCGCATTGAGCTTGAACAGCTTGAGATCCTACGCTCTGTCTGGGTAAAAGCGGATGTCCAGATCTGGGAGCTTTCCGACTTTGCCGCCCGCCCGGCAGCGATCCTGCAACGCGTCGTGCGCGATATAACGCCGGGAAGCTGGCCGCTTTATGATCAGCCGCCCGTGCAGCGCGATATCGAAGAGATCGGCCGCTTCCTGCAGCGCCTCCGCAATGCCGGGCTACAGCCGCGCCTGATGGGAGAATTCCCTGCCACACGATCTCAACGGGAATGGAATGTCTGATTTTAACAGCTTCGTAATTTTCGCCGGGATGCGCACCGGCTCGAACCTGCTTGAGGCGTCCCTGAACGCGATCAAGCATGTCACCTGCTTCGGAGAGGCGTTCAACCCCTATATGCTCGGCTGGCCGAATACCGATCAGATCCGCGGTGTGACGATGGATGAGCGCGAAGCCGACCCTCACCGCCTGCTGAACTCCATCACCGAGCGAGAAAGTCATCTGTCCGGATTTCGCTATTTCCACGATCACGATCCGCGTGTCCTTGACGCAATCCTGCAAAACCATCGCTGCGCCAAGATCATCCTCAGCCGCAATCCGCTGGACAGCTATGTCTCGACCGAGCTTGCGCGGAAAACCAATCAGTGGAAGCTGAACGAAACCGAGCGACCCATCGCGGCCGCCATAGAGTACGACAGCGAAGCGTTCCGGCAAATGCTGGCCGCGACCCAGGGCTTTCAAAGCCGGGTCCTCCATGCGCTGCAGGCATCCGGTCAGACACCGTTCCTGCTGCATTACGATGATCTGCGCGACAGCGAGGTGCTGACCGGGCTGCTTCACTGGCTGGGACGCAAGGATCTGGAAAAGGTCGAAGCCGCCTCGGATCAGGTCCCTCAGAACCCACGCGACATGTCCCAGAAGGTCACGAATTTCGCCGAGATGCAGCATGATCTCGCATCGCTGGATCCGTTCCGGCTTTCCCGGATACCCAGCTTCGAACCGCAGCGCGGCCCCGCCGTCCCCAGCTTTATTGCCACCGAAGCAGGGCATGGCCTGATCTATATGCCGGTCCGCGGAGGCCCCACTGCGGCAATAATCAACTGGATGAAATCGGCAGGCGACACGCAAAGCGACTTCAACCAGAACCGGCTGCGACGCTGGCTTCGCGAGCATCCGGGTCATCGCAGCTTCACCGTGCTGCGTCACCCGCTGTTTCGCGCATGGGCCGCGTTCACCCATCTTCTGGAGAACTCGGAACCCGCCCTGCGGCAGAACCTGCGCGACATTCACAGGCTGGAGATCCCTGTGAACAGCTCGGATGCGCCGCTGACAGAGGAAAATCAGATCCAGATATTCCCCGAATTCATTGCCTTCCTGCGGAGGAATCTACAGGGACAGACCAGCCTTCCCGTCCTGCCGATCTGGGCTTCCCAAAGCGAGGTTCTGGCCGGGTTTGCGAAGTTTCGTTCGCCGGATGTGGTGCTGCGGGAAACCGATCTGGCGGATGATCTTGACTGGCTCGCCCGCTCGGCGAATATCGACCCGGTGCCGCCGCTTGTCAGTAACGAAAACATACCCGATTTCCTGAACGACCCTGCCCTGCAAAGCGCCGCGCGATCAGCCTATCAGAAAGATTATGTTCAATTCGGGTTCTCTGGCGAAATACCGACCGACAGGTGAAAATATCCCGCGATCCTGTCGTGAGCGGCTATGGTTCTTCAGTGTTCGCCTTGTGAGCCAACTGATCAAGCGCCTGAACCCGCCCAAACGCGATCGCCGCTTCCTTTCGCGCCTGCTCCAGACCCGGTCGGATATCCGCCAGTTCGGATTCGACCTGCGCCAGTGCCGCCGCAGCATAACCCGCTTCAAGACTGAACAGACGCAGTTCAGCCAGCGAACATGAAGAACCCTGCGAAAAAGCAGCGTTCAGTTTTGCTTTAAACAGATCCCTGCGTGCATTCATTGCTGCGACCTGCTTGCGATAGGCCGCAAGACGGCGAAGCTGGGGATCTGCCTTCAGTTCCGCCAGACGCGCAAGCCGGGTCAGCATGATGGCGTTCTCTACCATCCCTGCCGCGCCTTTTCACGCATGGCTTCGGCAAACCGGATCGCCGCTGCAACGGCCGCAAAGTGATCACGCATGATCTCATCCCCGAGCCGCACCGAGGCATGGATTGCCCGGGCCGATGGCGGATCGGGCCAGATCGGCACCTTATGATCATTCGCGCGTTCACGGATACGCAGCGCAATGTCGTCAACCCCCTTGGCGACACAGACCGGAGCCCTGCCGCTGCCGCGTTTCCACTGCAAAGCCACCGCATAATGGGTCGGGTTCACAATCACCACATCCGCTGTTTCGACATCGGCAAGCATAGAGCTCATCACGATATCGACAGATTTCTGACGCCGCGCGGCCTTCATATAAGGATCGCCCTCGCTCTCTTTCATCTCATCCTTGAGTTCTTTCAGAGACATGCGATTGCGGCGATGGAAATCGTGGTGTTTCCAGAACAGATCAAACAGCGCAAAAACGACCGAGATTGATACTGCCAGCAGGAAGGCACGCCAGAGCACCACGCGCAAAGCCGCGACCCATGCGGTATCGTCATAGGCAACGGTCAGAACCGGCAGCATATCGCGAAACAGCAGCCATCCGCCAATGCCCACCGCGGACGCCTTTCCGGCCGAGATCGCAAAATTGACCAACCCTGTCCTGCCGAACTTCTGTTTTGCATTCTTGACCGGGTTGATGCGCGAGATATCCAAGGCGAGCTTGCTGGGAACAAAGACGAGCCCCCGCTGAACGATCAGCCCCATCAGGATCACTGTCGCCGGAATCGTGGCCAGCCCCAGCACAATAAGCGAAGCCAGCCGCCAGGTAACGGTCGCCGCATCCCATTCAGCAAGGTCAGCAGAATCATGTCGCGATGTGCCAATCTCATGCCATAGCAACGCGGCTGAATTGGTCCAAATTGGCACAGCCCAGTTCATCGCCACGGCCCCCGCAGCGACAGAACCCAGATAAGCAAGCGCAGCGTTAACCTCGGTCGAGCGCGGAAAATCGCCCTTTTCTCGGGCCTTGCGCAGCTTCTGTTCCGTCGCATCGAACTGCTTTTCACTGTCTTCTTCGCTCATGCGTGACCGCCCGCATCGGAATGCAGAGCCTTCATCGCCACATCCCCTCCTCGAACACGGCGCGAGCCCATTCCGCAAGCAGCGCAGGCGAGAGGAACGCCAGACCGGCGAGAGCCAGCAAGATGATTGCAGGGGCGCCGATAAACACCACGGGCAAGGTCGGCATCACCCGGTTCACGATCCCGGTCAGCAGTTGGTACAGCAGACCGCCAAGAATGAACGGAGCAGCCAGAAGCATCGCAATAACGAAAGAACGCGCGGTCAATGCGACCACATTTTGCGTGATTTCGGACAGGACCACATCGCCGCCTGGCGGAAAGACAAGATAGCTTTGCGCGATCAGATCGATCAGCATCATGGGCAGCCCCATCGCCATCAGCACGGCCAGACCGGCAAGATACAACAGATTTCCGACCGGATGCGGCGCGGCCTCTGTTCCCGTTCCGATCAGTTGAGACAGGGATGCTGTTGCCGCAAGCGCAGATGACGCCGTATGAAGCGAGAACGCGATCAACCGTGCCGGCAAGGCAGCAAGAAACCCGGCCATAAGCTCTTGAACGGCATCCACAGCAAGACCGGCAGGCCCGGTCGGCAGGCTAAACTGTGGCGGCGAGAGCGCATAAGCCATCGGAGCAAGCATGACAGCAAGCGCGATCCTCAGTCTGACCGAAAGAAGCCGTTCGGACAATGCTGGCAGCATCAGGATAAGAGCCTGTACACGCAGATAAGCCAGCAAAAGTGGAAACAGGAACGCGGACAGATCAGGCGACATCATCCAACCTCGATCGAGCCAAGCAGATTGATATCCGCCGCCGGATCGATATCGCCCAACCCCAGCACAGGCACAGTCACACCGTGAGAGCGCAGTATATTCCGGATCTGTCGCCGGCGATGGTCGGGCGCGGCGATGATCGGGTCTGCACCGGCATCTACACTGGCAAGCCGCGATTTGACGCGATCGGTCAGCCTGCGGGCCAATTCCGCGACGGGCAGCTCGGTCGCGCCGCGCTTTATGCCCTCATCTATCGTAACGAACTCAGCCTCCCATCCGGGGTGAAGCTGAACCAGATTAAGCCTGCCTGATGCCGACAGCATTCGCTGCGTGATCTGGCCCCGAAGCCTGGGGCGGATCGCTTCGAATACCGCATCCGGAGACCCCGCGCCGCGGAATTCATGGATCGCATCGGTGATCAGCGGCAGGTTGCGGATCGACAGGCCTTCATCCAGCATCTGCCTGAGAACCCCCAGAAGCAATTCAGGCGCGATTTTTTCGGGGATCATACTGTCAAAATACGTACGATATGAACTTGCCCGCGCCGGATCGGACATCTCTTTCAGTTCCGAGATCAAACGCTGCAACGCGGTCAGCGTCAACAACTCGCTGAGATTGGATTTCACGACTTCCATCAGATGGGTCGAAAGCACCTCCATCGGCGTAACGATTGTCGCACCTGAAATCGTCGCATCCTCCCGGCGGTCAGTATCTATCCATTTCGCCTGTGCAGCGAAAACCGGCTCTCGGATTTCCGGCCCGTCCAGCACAGAAAGCGCCGCATCGTCCCCAAGCGCCAGCAAACGCCCGATCTCAAGCCTGCCACGGCCACGAGCAATTCCGTGGATACGGATCTGATATTCGTCACGCGCACAATCGCCGTCATCAGTGATGCGCACCTCCGGCATGACAATGCCGAAACTACGCGCCATATAGCTTCTGAGATTTCCGATCCGCGTCGCCAGCCCACGCCCGGAATCAAGCGCGTCCATGACCAGATCACTGCCGATCTCAACCGTGATTTCGTCCATATCGAGATCGTCCCCTATGCGCCTCACCGCAGGAGGGTCGGGCAGAGCATCTACCTGTTCAGTCCGTACAGCCGATTTGCGCCGGCGCCGGATCAGCACCGCTGTAACAGCCAGTACCGCGGACAGACCGATAAAGAGGAGGCCGGGCATCCCCGGTATCGCGGCCATCAGAAGCATTGTGCCGGACACAACCGCTGGCGCTCTCCAATCGGCAAGCGCCTGACCCAAAATGAGGGTTGAGGTTTCCTCGGTCGCTCCGCCACGGGACAAAAGAAGCGCTGCAGCCATTGAGGTAATCAGAGACGGGACCTGACTGACCAACCCATCCCCGATTGTCAGGCGGGAATAGCTGTCCAGAGCCTGACCGACCGGCAGTCCATGAACGATCACGCCCATCGCGATTCCGACCAGCAGGTTTATCAGCGTAATCACGATACCGGCAATCGCATCGCCCTTCACGAATTTCGATGTTCCGTCCAGAGAGCCGAAAAAGCTGATCTCGCGTTGATCATTGCCACGCCTGCGACGAGCCTCGGCGTGATCAATCGCCCCCGAACTGAGATCACCGTCAATCGCCAGCTGCTTCCCCGGCAGGCTGTCCAAAGCGAACCGCGCGGACACCTCGGCCATCCGTCCGGCGCCTTTTGTGATCACAATGAAGTTTACCGCTGAAATCACCGCGAAAATCGTGATCCCGATCATCAGCGAGCCACCGGCGACAAACTGCGAGAACCCGCTGATGACATGGCCGGCTGCGCCGCTGCCCGTATGTCCCTCCGACAGGATCAGCCGCGTCGATGAAACATTCAGCGACAGGCGGATGACCAGCGATATCAGAAGCAGAACCGGAAAAGCCTGAAAATCCGTCGGCTTCTCAACCGTCGAGGCCATCACCAGAATCATTGTCGCTGTGGCGATGGAAAGCGCGATTCCCAGATCCAGAAGCCCCGCCGGGATTGGGATCACCATCGTGAGTACGATCAGAACCAGCCCGGAGGTAATCGCCACCCCTTTTATATTGCCCGCAGGCCCCGCTTCGCTGCGTGGTTCAACCCTCATTTCTCGGCTGAAACCTGTGCTGACGCAGTATCATTCATGTTCCGGTCAGTTTGGGATGTTCCGCTCTCTGCGTTAAAAACATAGCGATGAAGATCAAGCGCCGGGCCTGTCAGCAGGCCGGAGCGCCGTAAATACACCACGATCTGCATCCGCTCTTCTGGCGATGCCATGCGGCGGACACGCAGCAGAAAATCGGGCGGCACCGCCTTTCCAGCAAGGACCAAGGCATCAATTTCTTCCGTCATTTCCGCCAGTTCCGGGACGGGTACAAGGCTGAGGCTGGCCGCGAGAAAACCTGCCAGCACCATCACGCCGCCCTCTTGATGTCACGCAAGGCGTTTTCCAGCGTAACGAAGCTTGGCCTGACATCCTCGGGCGCTGACTGACGCCCCACCTCGACGCATAAATTCGTCGCGTGCTGGTGCAGGCTGGCGACCATCACCGATTTGATCACGTCGAAAAATGACATATCGTGCTTGCAAACGTCGCCCAGGCGCTGCGCAAGCGGAGCAACCAGACCATAGGCCAGAAATACGCCCAGAAATGTGCCCACAAGCGCCGAGCCGATCATCTCTCCAAGCACTTCCGGTGGCTTGTCGATCGAGCCCATCGTCTTGATCACACCCAGCACAGCCGCCACGATACCCAAAGCCGGTAACGCATCCGCCATCGATTGCAGGGCATGCGGGACATGCATCTGCTCTTCCCGGATCAGTGCGATGCGTTTGCCCAGAACATCCTCGACCTGATACGGGTCGTCATAGTTCAGGCTTGTCGATCGCAACGTGTCCGCGATGATGGATACGGCCTCATGGTGTGCCAGAATACGCGGATAAATCTTGAATATCTCACTGCTTTCAGGGTTTTCGATATGCTCCTCAAGCTCAACCGGGTTGCTGCGCGCCAACCGCAGAAGCTGGAACATCAGGCAGAGCAGGTCTTCATGATCCCCGGCCTGCCAGACCGGCCCCTTGAACGCCCGCACCAGAGCCGGGCCGGTGTGCTTCAGAACGGCGCCGCTGTTGGACAAAATATAAGAGCCGACAGCCGCGCCGCCGATAATCATCATTTCAAAGGGAAGCGCGTGAAGGATCACACCCATCTTGCCGCCTGAAAGCGCGTAGCCGCCGAAGACCATGACCAGAGTCAGCACGATGCCGAGGACACCAAACATCGGGATCTCCTATTTCAGCGCAGCGCTGCGGGCGCCCATATAGGTGGTCAGAACCGCAGCTTTCTCTGCCGTGACCTCCGCAAGAATCCGCGCCCCGGTTTCGGGGTTTACCCGCATGAGAAGTTCCGCCGCGAAGCCATCCGGCAGGGACGCAATAACCTCTGAGGCCTCTTTCGGCTTCATCGCTTCGTAAACCGCAACCAGCCGGGCGATATCCTGATCCACAGCACGTTGAGCATGCGTCCCCGATCCTCGTTGCCTGTCTTGGCTTGCGGATTTCAGACGCCGAAGCTCGGCAGTAAGCATTTCGCGAGCCTCGGCAATGTCGGTGCGCCGATCATCCAGTGCCGAAAGCGCCTTGCCAATCCGGTCCTCGCGGATGCCAAGTTCATGAACAAGATTGACCACTTCGGGAACGTCACCACATCCGTCAAGCAGGCTTTGCCCCGCCTCGGATGATGCGCTGACCGCTTCACGAGGCTGCAACGACAACGCCGCAATCGGCAGGGATGATGCGGCAATGAACATCGCAACCACCCTAAGCATCGGACAGTTCCTGTGCGGCTTTGCGCGGGCGCAAGCGACGTGCGGCTTGCGGTGCATTCATCGCCAGGCTGGATTGAAGCGCCCAATAGGCTTTTTCTTTTCTCGCCGCTTCCAGCGTACGCGTCAGTTCTTTTGAAGCGATCTGCGCCTCGTCCCGTGCACGACGCGTTGCCTGATCGAGCCGGGATATTTCAGAGGTCATGACTGCAATCGCGCCGCCCAACCCGGTTTCAAGATCGTTAAGCCGCCGCAACCGTCGCGACAGGACATAACAATAAATAGCCATTGGCAGGCTTATCCCCGCAGAGATAAGCTGAAAAAGAAGGGAAAACGTCATTCTATAGCGAACTCCGTAATCAGAAGGTTTTCAACCATGTCCGGCCCTAGGACCATTTTGGCGCGAGCAAGCAACTCTGCGCGAATGATTTCCAGCACGCCACGCCGGTCGATCGCCGCCGGTTCGATATCGCTCAGGAACCGGTTGAAACTGTCGGAAAGGCGCGGAAGCAGCGTCTGAATCTGACCCGCATTCGCTGGCGACGCTTCCAGCTTGACGCTCAGCACCAGTTGCCTGTCGCGCCCGGCAAGCGGAACCACGATCCGCGGTACATCGACAAACGCAATTTCCGGCTTGGTTTCCGCTTCCTTCGTGCCTGTTGAAAACAGCAAGGACGGACTAACCAGACCGAGATAACCGGCGGCGAATGCCCCTCCGCCCGCAACCAGCACGGCAATCGCGGCCACAAGGCGCAACCGGCCGCTTTTTCCATCTTCGGCGAGTGTTTCGGACATGCTGATTCTCCTCATTCGCAGAATCGAAATAGCACTGCCCGGCTAACCAATAATTAATGGGGACCGTGCCAGAAAAGGGCAACGAAGACATCGAATCGAAGAGGATATCTTGCACGAATTGCAGACATTCTGGGCTGGACGAAGCCCGCGGCAGAAGCTCGCGATCTTCGGCGGTTTCGCTGCCGGGTTGCTGTTGACGCTGGCTTTTGTCTTCTATGCAAGCCGGGTTCCGAAATCGCTTCTCTATGCCGGGCTTGAAGATGCGCGTGCAGCCCCGATCATCGCGCATCTGGAGCAGAACGGGATAGCCTATGATCTGCGGAACGGCTCGATCTGGGTCGACAGCAGGGAACGGGATCGCGTTCGCATGGATATGGCCGCGCAGAACCTTCCCCAGCAAGGTGGCGCCGGATACGAAATTCTCGATGATATGTCGGGTTTCAGCACCACATCGCAGATGTTCGATGCTGCATATTGGCGGGCGAAGGAAGGCGAACTGGCGCGGACCATTCTGTCGATCCCCTCGATCCAGTCTGCCCGCGTCCATCTGACCCCGCCACAGTCACGCGGCTATCGGCTCAGCCAGCCCGGTGCGGCATCGGTGACCGTCGTTACCGATGGGCAACCGGTCAGTTCGGAGCAGGCAAACGCCATGCGTTTCCTGATTTCCTCGGCGGTGCCCCAACTGCAGCCGGACGCCGTGTCGGTCATCGATTCCGCGCGGGGGCTGGTCGCGCCACGCGACAAGCAGAACTCCTCCGACCGCGAAGCCCGCATGAAAGAGAATGTCGAGCGCATTCTTGCGCCGCATGTCGGAGCCGGAAACGCGATTGTCGAGGTCAGCATCGCGCTGGTGACGCAATCCGAGCAACTTGTCGAACGCAGTTTCGATCCCACGCAGCGGGCTATGATCTCAGAGGAAAACGAAGAACTTGTCGACGAAAGCAGCAAGGCGGATGGTGGGGCGGTAACTGCGGCTTCCAACCTGCCGGAACAGGCCGGAGAAGACGGCGATACGCAGCAATCTCAGCGTTCGGAAACACGGCAACGTGCGAATTATGAGGTCGGCAGCGTTACCCGGCAGGTGGACCGGCTGCCCGGCGATATCCGGCGACTGAGCGTTGCTGTGCTTGTGAATGGTGTCCCTCGCGAAAACGCGGACGGAACGACGCAAATTGAGCCGCGCTCGGACCAGGAATTGGAAACCATCAGGGATCTGGTTGCCGCTGCCGTCGGTTACGACGAAACGCGTCAGGATGAAATTACGGTGAGGTCGATGCCGTTCGTGAATGCGGCACAGGACGGCACCCGTGCGGACCGGTCCGGCGGGCTGGTCGATCGCCTCGAACTGGGATCTCTGGCCCGGCTTGCCGTGATTGGATTTTTCGCATTGGGGGCGCTTGCCCTCGCGATGCGTGGCTTACGGATGGGCGGTATGTCTGCGGGCGGTGGTCTGGATGAAACCGTGCCACCGGTTTCTTCTGCTATGGGAATCTCGGATATGCGACCGCTTGAGCCTGCAGACAGCGACGCGATTCCGATGATTGCAATGGCATCTCCGGATTTCGATTTCGACGACGATTCAACGCAGGACGCCGATCCGGTGGCGCGGCTTCGGCGTCTGATGAAGGAACGGCAGGATGAAACGGTCCGGCTTCTGAATGGCTGGATCGGCGAAGATGAAAGGCCTGCAATATGAGCAATATCGCGAGGCTCGAAGATTTCGCAGCACGAAAAACAGATGTGGAAGAGCGTATCAGCCGGGATCAACTGACTGCGGAATATGCGCGTGGGTATTCGGACGGCGAAAGCACAGCGCGTGCTGACGTCACAGCCGAGTTGGCCAATGCGCTTCAACAAGCCGCCGAAAGCGCGAAAGACAATGCCGGGATGTGGCAGGCCGCCGTTGGGGAAACTTTGCAATCGCTCGCGCCCGTGATCAGGGCGATCGCCGGTCACCTTGCGGCGAACCGGGCAGAACAACTGGCAGGGCTGCTGTTGACCGAGCTTGAGCATCTGGCGCTGTCCGGGGTCGCCCCCCGCTGCACAGTGTCTGCAGAGGAAGATGTCATACATCTGGTTCAGGCGCAGATTGAGAAAATTGGGCTGGAAGGTATCAGCCTCGTTCCCGCCAAGCATACCGAAATCACCTTCGATGCCGGAAAGATCGTCATCGATCCTGACGAATTTCTGGCCCGGATAGATGAAATTCTGGCGGGACTGTCAGAGTCTGAGGAGGGCTAGATGAATATCAATCCCGCGATTCCGACCGACAGCATCCCTGTGGAAATCTCGGTGCGTATCGGAATGTTGCGCATGACGGTGGCTGAGCTCTCTGCGCTTAAGGAAGGCGACGTCCTGCCACTGGATCAGGCCGTCGAGGACGGAGTTGAGATCTGCGTGGGTGACCATGTTCTGGCCAAGGGCGAGCTGATTACGGATGATGCCGACGACTCGCGGCTGATGCTTCGCATTACGCAGGCTGCAGGAGCAGGAACGGAATGAGGCACTGGCACGGCCTGACCTGGCCGCTGGTTTGTCTGGTTCTGTGGCCGGGCATGGTTTTGGCGCAGTCCGTGTCGCCGGACATGCCGACGCTGTACGGCGAAACTGCGCCGGTCGCTGGTGTAGCCGGTGGCGGTGCGCTTGGCGCTTTGATCAATGACATCGCGACGGCCGGGGCGGACTCTTCCGGCGGAGTTGGACAAAGCTCGATCCTGCTGTTTCTGGCGCTGACCGTCCTGTCGCTCGCACCTGCCATTGCGATCACGGTGACCTGTTTTCCTTTCATGGTGACCGTGCTGTCGATTCTGCGGCAGTCTCTGGGGCTGCAGCAATCGCCGCCGAACATGCTGATTGTCAGTCTGGCGCTGTTTCTGACATGGTTCGTAATGGACCCCGTGCTGCAAGACGCATGGCAGGCTGCGGCGGTGCCTCTGCAAGCGGGACAAATCGGCATTGTCGAGGCGCTTTCCCGTGCGGTCGGCCCGTTCGAGCGCTTCATGTCCGCGCGGACTGACCCGGCCGTGCTGGATCACATGAGATCGCTTGTCCCGGCTGAGAACAGCGATGGGCTGAGAATACTTGTCCCGTCATATATGCTGACCGAGCTGCAACGAGCCTTCCAGATCGGCTTTCTTGTCGCGCTGCCGTTTCTGGTGATCGATCTGGTTGTGTCTGCGGTTTTGATGGCGATGGGGATGATGATGGTGCCTCCGGTCGTAGTGTCATTGCCCTTCAAGCTGGCGTTTTTCGTCGTGGTGGATGGCTGGACGCTGATCTCGGCTGCGCTTGTTCGTGGATATCAGTAGCGCAACCGGGGTTTGATCTGAAGAGGTGACGTATGTTCTGACCGGGTTGTCGGGAACCGCGAGGCCCTGATCGTGTATGTTAGCTTTGATGCCTCAGCACAGCCGGATCAGAGCGACAAAAAATATTGCCCTAACTGTGTTCATATAACTGCCACCATCTTTCAGCGGTCAGATTCTCAGTTGAAACCGCCATCCCGACGGCACAGAGAACACCCCAGTTTCGCCCGCATGCAATCCACCCCTTGGGATCGCGTATAGCTGTCCTATATTGTGGGCTGACATGCGCCGACAGGCGCCAGCCAATCCGAAGGACCACCATGACCAGTATCAACCAGATCGCGTGGGACGACACCGTCCTGCCGTTCCAGCTCGACCGCTCTTCGATTCGCGGGCGAGTGGTCCGGCTTGATGGGGTTCTCGACCATATTCTGTCCCGCCATAATTATCCCGAACCCGTCGCCGCTGCGGTCGCGGAATTGTCGCTGCTGACGGCGATGATCGGACAGACCATCAAACTGCGCTGGAAGCTTTCTTTGCAGGTGCGCGGAAACGGTGCCATCCGGACCATTGCCGCCGATTATTATGCCCCGGAAACCGAAGGCGGACCGGCAAGGATGCGTGCATGGGCCAGTTTCGATGAGGAACGGCTGACGGCCGAGCCATATTTCGATCAGATCGGCGAGGGGTATTTCGCGATTCTGATCGACCAGGGTTCGGGGACCAGCCCGTATCAGGGCATCACGCCGCTGGCAGGCGGATCGCTGTCCGCCTGTGCGGAAACCTATTTCGCGCAATCCGAGCAATTGCCGACCAGTTTTTCGCTGTCCTACGGGCAGTCGACGCTGCGCGGTCAGGACAGTTCGTGGCGTGCGGGCGGGATTATGCTGCAGACATTGCCTGCTCAGCCGATACGCGATGAGGGGGCCAGCGGGGAAAACAATCTGATCGCGGCGGCAGATATTCTGCAGGGCGCGGAATCAGAGGATTGGAACCGCGCCAATCATCTGTTGTCGACCGTCGAGGATATGGAGCTGATCGGACCGTCTCTGGCTCCGACCGACCTGCTGTTCCGGCTGTTCCACGAGGAAGACCCGCGAGTCTTCGATCCGCAGCGTGTCGAATTCGGCTGTTCTTGCGATGCCGATCGTGTGCGTAATACCCTTTCCATCTATTCGCAGAAGGACATCGCGCATATGACGACCGAACAGGGCGTGGTCACGGCAGATTGCCAGTTCTGCGGTGCGCATTACGAATTCGACCCCAACTCGCTCGGTTTCGAGGCGACGGTCGATGCCGAGGGCAATCCTCTGCCGCAGGATGAAGCCGCCGAATGATCCGCCGCCCCGCCGCCGACATATCCAGAACCCGGCCTGCGCAGTTGAATGCAGCGGCGCAGGCCGGGTCAGGTGGCGGCATGGCATCATCAGACATATCCGTGAAGGCGCTGAGGACCCGGCTGGAACGTGCCATACAGACTCCGGCTGATCCGACCTCTGATTTCGACGCCAACCCCGAGGTAACCGCGCCGGATCTTCCGCTGCGCGAGGCCGGTGTGCTGGCCGCATTTCATGAAGATGACGGGCGGCTTTACCTGACCAAGCGAGCCGCAACGATGCGGCATCATCCGGGGCAGATTGCCCTGCCGGGCGGCAAGGTCGATCCCGGCGATGCCGACCAGATCGCCGCCGCCCTGCGTGAAGCGCATGAGGAAATCGCGCTTGATCCTGCACAACTGGAAGTCATAGGAACGCTGCCTCCGCATCGCACGGTGACGCAATTCAGGATCACTCCAGTCGTCGGCATCATCCGTGGTCCCTTCTCGCCGGTCGCCGAGCCGGGCGAGGTCGCAGAGGTGTTCACCCTCCCCTTCGATCACATCGCCAATCCGGGGAATTACCGGCTTGAGGGCCGGGTCTGGCGCGGAAGCTGGCGGGCCTATCGGGTGGCGCCTTATGGTCCCTATTATCTCTGGGGCGCGACGGCGCGGATCCTGCTGGGTCTTGCTCAGAGGCTCTCTGTATGAAGCTTGCCGCGGATTTTCTGTCCGACGCGCCGCTGCAGCGCGTCATGTCGATGCTGAGCGCGAGCGGACATCGGGCCCTGATCGTCGGCGGTGCCGTGCGGAATGCCGCGCTTGGATATGCGGTCGACGATGTGGATATCTCGACCGACGCGCATCCAAAGCGGGTGATCGAGCTTGCACGGGATGCAGGGCTGAAAGCCGTACCGACAGGCATCGACCACGGCACTGTGACCATCGTGGCCGACGGTACGGGCTTTGAGGTGACGACATTTCGGCGGGACCTTGAAACGGATGGCCGGTGGGCCGTGGTGTCATTCTCGGACCGGATCGAGGACGACGCCGCCCGCCGGGATTTCACCATGAATGCGCTGTATCTGACGGCGGATGGTCAGCTTCTTGACCCGGTGAATGGCTGGAACGATCTGCAGAACCGCGAACTGCGCTTTGTCGGCGATCCCGCAACTCGCATCCGTGAGGATTATCTTCGTATTCTGCGGTTTTTCCGCTTTCTTGCCTGGTATGCCGAAAGCTCCGCGCCCGGTATCACCGGGCTGGTTGCCGCCGAGCGGGCCGGGCTTTCAGGAGTTTCCGCCGAACGGATCGGGGCCGAGATACGCAAATTGCTGTCCGCACCCGATCCTTCGGCCTCGGTCGCGCTGATGGAGGAAACCGGGGTGCTGACGCAAATTCTACCCGGTGCGAAAAGCGGGACCCTCACCGCGCTTGTGCTTCAGGAGAGGCATGAAAATACTGCGCCGGACTGGCAGCGCCGCCTTGCTGCGCTTGGCGCTGAAGACCCCGCCGGGGTGCTGCGGCTTTCGCGACAGGAGGCCACATATCTCAGCACCGTCAATGCCTCGGCGCAGATGTCCCTGGATGAAATCGCCTTTCATCACGGCTTTGAACTGGCCCGCGATATCGCGCTGATCCGGCTGGCAAAGGACGTTGAAGTCGCGCAAGACTGGCAGCAGCGTATCGACCGCGCCGCGAATGCGACGCTTCCGGTCACGGCGGCGGATCTGATGCCCGCTCTGTCCGGCCCGCAGATCGGCCGGGGCCTGAAAGCGGCCGAGGCGCATTGGATAGAGTCCGGGTTCGCGGCCACGCGACCCGCCCTGATTGAGACCGCCCTTCTGGCGGGGAAGGATGATTCATGAACCTCCATGCCCCATTTGCCGACCAGATCGACGCATTCCGCCCGGCAGACGGCCCGCCCCCACAAAGCTTGTTGCGGTTCATCCGATGGGCGCTCAGCGGGTCCGGGCGGGGCCTGTCCATCGCCGCGCTGACCTCGGCGGCAAGCGGAGCGGCGGATGTGATATCCGCGACATTGCTGGGTGCTGTCATCGACAGCATCACAGGCTCCACGCCCGAAACCGTCTGGGACCAAAGCTGGCCGATCCTTCTGGGTTTCGTTCTGTTCTTTCTGGTCATACGCCCCATCATACTGGGCCTATCGACGGCCTCGTCTAACGTGATTATCGGGCCGAATGTGCTGCCTCTGGTGCTGTCGCGCCTGCATCGCTGGACAATGGGACAGGCGGTCAGTTTCTTCGACAACGACTTCGCCGGTCGGCTGGCACAGAAACAGATGCAGACCGCGCGGGCGATCACCGATTTCGCCTCGGAAATGGTGAATGTGGTCGCCTTTGCACTGGCCGCGATCATCGGCTCTGCTGCCTATCTTCTGTCGGTCGATATCTGGAGCGCGGTCGCATTGCTGGCATGGCTGGCGGCCTATGGCCTGCTGATCCGCTTTTTCCTGCCGCTGATCCGTGCGCGATCCGCCGCACGCGCATCGGCCCGCGCGACCGTGACCGGACAGGTCGTGGATACGATCACCAATATCAAGACGGTCAAACTGTTCGCCCATGCCGATCATGAGGATCGCGCCGCCCTGTCCGCAATGGCCGGGTTCCGCGAACGCGCCCTTGATTTCGGCGTGGTCTCGACATGGTTCCGCCTGTCGCTGATGACGCTTGCCGGGGTCCTGCCCGTCATCCTGATCGGCGGCACGATTTTCCTGTATCAGCAGGGTCAGGCCACGGCGGGCGATATCGCGGCATCGGGGGCGATTGCGCTTCGCCTGTCGCAGATGAGCGGTTGGGTCAGCATGGCTCTGATGGGAATCTGGGGCTCGATCGGTGAGATCGAGGACGGGATGCAGACCTTGTCGCCAGGCCATACGCTGACCGACGCACCCGGCGCGGAGACATTGTCGCAGATCAGCGGAGAGGTCCGTTTCCAGAATGTCTCATTCAGCTATGGCCGCACGGACGGGCATGGCGGGGTGCACGGGATCGACCTTGCGATCCGACCCGGAGAGCGTGTCGGTCTGGTCGGCGCATCCGGTGCCGGCAAGTCAACGCTGGTTGCCTTGTTGCTGAGGCTCTATGACGTCGAGGCGGGCAAGATCCTGATCGACGGGTCGGATATCCGCGATGTGACTCAGGAAAGCCTGCGCCGGAATATCGGCATGGTCACGCAGGAAACAGCGATGTTCAACCGCTCGGCCCGCGACAATATCCGTTATGGCAGCCCCGAGGCGACACATGCGCAGATCGAGGCCGCCGCCGCCGCGGCAGAGGCGGATAAATTCATCGCCGGGATGCAGGACCATGCGGGTCGGACAGGTTATGACGCGCATCTGGGTGAGCGTGGCGTCAAGCTGTCGGGCGGGCAGCGGCAGCGTATCGCCCTGGCCCGCGCCTTTCTGAAAGACGCCCCGATCCTTATTCTGGATGAAGCGACCTCGGCGCTGGACAGCGAGGTCGAGGCAGCCATTCAGGATTCGCTCGACCGGGTGATGGAGGGCAAGACCGTGCTGGCGATTGCGCACCGCCTTTCAACCATCGCCGAGATGGACCGGATCGTCGTGCTGGAGGAGGGCCGCATCGTCGAGGAAGGCACGCATGACCAGCTTCTTGCGCAGAACGGCACCTATGCGCGTTACTGGAACCGGCAATCGGGCGGGTTTCTTGGCACGGATGAGGACGATCAGGGCGCGGATGGGGTTCACGCAGCGCCGCAAACCGCCTAAAATCGCGGCGATGCTGAAAGGGAAGCCCTCATGCCGCGCCTGCTGATCGCCACCGCCATGCTTTTCGCCGTCGCAGGCTGCGCCGGGACACCTGAAAGACGCGCCCTGGACGGGTTCAACGATACCGTGGGAACGGCGAATCGTACCGCCTATAATATCCGCGCGATTGACCGGCTGGTGAACTAGGCCCGCATGACGCTCTGGACAGTTGAACGGCTTGGCCGTCACGGCGACGGAATCGCCGTCGCGGATGACGGGCAGCAGGTATTCGCGGCGCGGACCCTGCCGGGTGAGCAGATCACGGGTGAGGCGCATGACGGGCGCATCGCCGCGCCGAAAATCCTCCGCCCCTCGCCCGACCGTATCCGCCCGGATTGCCCGCATTATGCAAGCTGCGGCGGATGTGCGCTGATGCATGCCGCCGATGGCTTCGTGGCGCAATGGAAGGCCGATCTGGTCCGCTCTGCCCTGTCGGCGCATGGGATTACGGCCCGGATCGCCGGGGTGGCGACATCGCCCGAACGCTCTCGCCGCAGGGCGGTTTTGTCGGGGCGGCGCACCAAGCGCGGGGCGACCGTCGGGTTCCACGGCAGAGCCTCGGATCAGATCGTCGATGTCACGGATTGCCGCGTGCTGCGCCCGCAGATTAACGCGGCATTGCCCCTGCTGCGCGACATGGTTGCAGCCGGGGCCTCGCGTAATGCTGAACTGTCCCTGACCGTCACCGAGACCCCCGCCGGTCTGGATATCGCCGTCAGCGGCGGCAAACCAATCGATGCGGCGTTGACCGAAACACTGGGTACGCTGATGCGTCAGGGAGAGCTGGCGCGTCTCGACTGGGACGGCACGCCGATGACCCGCCGCGCCCCCGCCCGCCCGATGGGTCGCGCCCGGGTCGTGCCGCCGCCCGGTGCCTTCCTGCAGGCAACCGCAGAGGGTGAGGCCGCGTTGCTGAGCGTCGTGCGCAAAACCCTTGAAGGCCGCCGCCGCATCGTCGATCTGTTCGCAGGCTGCGGCACCTTTACCCTGCCTCTGGCGGCACAGGCCGAAATGCACGCGGTCGAGGGGCTGGCCGCACCGCTGGAGGCGCTTGACGCGGCATGGCGCAGCACCCCAGATCTGCATCGCATCACGACCGAGACCCGCGACCTCGCCACCCGCCCGCTGATGCCGGACGAACTGGCGCGGTTCGATGCCGCCGTGATCGACCCGCCCCGCAGCGGTGCCGCCGCACAGGCCAGAGAGCTGGCCGCATCCTCGCTGGACCGCATCGCATGGGTCAGCTGCGATCCCGTCACCTTTGCCCGCGACGCCGCCACCATGACCGCCGCAGGCTGGCGCATGGGTGGCATCTATGTGGTTGACCAGTTCCGCTGGTCGCCCCATGTCGAAACAGTGACCAGCTTCACCCGCGACTGAAAGAACCCCGGGGCGCAGCCATTATGGGCGCCGGTCGAGGATCAAACGAAGACCTCGACCCGCTCTTGCTCGCCGACACCGAAGACCCGCTTGTAACGCTCGATCTGATCAGCCGGCCCCATCGCCTTGGCGGGGTTGTCGGACAGCTTGACCGTGGGCCGACCCTCGGCCTCAACGGCTTTGCAGACAAGGCTTAGCGGGTCCAGCCCGTCGCCATCCACCAGCCCCCGGAAATCATTGGTCAGCAGCGTCCCCCAACCGAAGCTGACCTTCACGCGGCCGTTGAACTGGAGATAGAGATGCTTGATCTTCTCTTCATCCAGCCCGTCCGAGAAAATCACCAGCTTCTGGGTCGGGTCTTCGCCGCGATCTTTCCACCATTGGATCGCGATTTCAGCGTTTTCCGCAGGATCGCCTGAATCGACACGGATCCCGGTCCAGCCCGCCAGCCAGTCCGGCGCATCGTCCAGAAACCCCTTTGTGCCATAAGTATCGGGCAGGATGATGCGCAGATTGCCCTCATGTTCCTCATGCCAGTCGGCCAGCACCCGGTAAGGAGCCTGTTTCAGCTCATGATCCGTCTCGGCAAGGGCGGCATAGACCATCGGCAATTCATGCGCATTGGTCCCGATTGCCTCAACATCGCGGCGCATGGCGATCAGGCAATTCGAGGTGCCGGTGAATTTGCCGTCCGGCGCATGGCCCAGACCTTCGCCCATCGCCTGCACACACCAGTCCTGCCACAGATAGGAATGCCGCCGCCGCGTCCCGAAATCGGCGATCTTCAGATCCGGCAACGTGTTCAGCCCGGTGATCTTTTCCCAGACCCGTGTCATCGCGCGGGCATAAAGAACCTGCAATTCGAACCGCCCCATATCCTTGGTCACGGCGCGGGACCGAAGCTCCATGATGATGGCGAGGGCAGGAATTTCCCACAGCATCACCTCGGGCCATTTGCCTTCGAAGCGAAGCTCATACTGGCCGTCGCGCTTGGTCAGCTCATATTCGGGAAGCTGCACATTCTCCAGCCACTCCATGAAATCGGGGCGGAACATCTGGCGCTTGCCATAGAAGGTATTGCCCCGCAGCCATGTCGATTCCCCGCGCGTCAGCCGCAAGGCGCGGACCTGATCCAGTTGTTCGCGCAGCTCGGCCTCATCGACCATATCGGCGAGGCGCACGGATTTCGTCCGGTTGATAAGCTGGAAGGTCACGTTCGTGTCGGGCCGGTTGCGGAACACCGACTGACACATCAGCAGCTTGTAGAAATCCGTATCCAGCAGCGAGCGCACGATCGGATCAATCTTCCAGCGGTGATTATAAACACGGCTGGCAATATCGACATTGGGCATCATTTCAGGGTCACTCCTGCTGCGCGCATATTCTCCTGCGCGGAGGCGCGGGATCCGTTCAGATCTATGGCCCGCGTCGCCTCTTCGATCACACTGACGGTGAAGCCCAGCTTCGCGGCGTCAATGGCCGACCAGGCAACGCAGAAATCATGGGCGAGCCCGACGAAATCCAGCTCCAGCAGACCGCGCTCACGCAGATAGCCCTCCAGCCCGGTGCGGGTCTTGTGATCGTTCTCGAAAAACGCCGAATAGCTGTCGATATCCGGCCTGTAGCCTTTCCGCAGGATCATATCCGCCACATCCACCGCCAGAACAGGATGGAACGCCGCGCCCGGCGATCCGATCACGCAATGCCGCGGCCACAAAACCTGAGGCCCATAGGGCATGTCCACAGTGCTGAACGGTTCGGCCCCGTCGTGATTATCGGCAAAGCTCGAATGATCCTCGGGATGCCAGTCCTGCGTCAGCACGACGGCGTCGTAATCCGCCATCAGATCATTGACCGGCCCCATGATCTGATCGCCGCCCTCTACGGCCAGACGGCCTCCGGGACAGAAATCGACCTGAGCGTCAATCACGATAAGGGCTTTGGGCATGATCACATCCTCCGATAAGCTTTGGTAGCAGTTGCGGAGAGGGCGTCAATGGTGCCACGCAACCAGCGCTGCGATGCAAGCAATACAGGATGGCTCTTGCCGGGTTCGCTGCAAGCTGATCAAACTGATCGGACGGCATTTGCGTTAGGGGGGCTTTCATGACGAATGATCCAGATCAGGGTACAGACGGGCCGGACATTATCCCGAAGAACTGCATCAGCAGGGGCGGTTTGACGAATACGAATCCAGCGCGGGCCGCTCATCTGCCCTTCTGTGGGGATTGCGGGCCGCCGGGGTGATCGCGGCGCTGATCGTGTGGCTGTTGCTCGGCTCGTCCGACAGCCTCTCGGCGGATGCGCGGAATGTCGCGGCCATCGGTACGCTGATGGCGATCTGGTGGATGTCCGAGGCGATCCCGCTTTCCGCCACCTCGCTTCTGCCCATCGTGCTGATCCCGATGCTGACCGAGCGTACCGTCAGCGAGGCGACCGCCCCTATGCCAGTTCGATCGTGTTCCTGTTCCTCGGCGGTTTCCTGATCGCCATCGCGATGGAAAAATGGCATCTGCACCGCCGCATCGCGCTGCTGACCCTGAAACGCGTGGGGGTAGAGCCGAAACGGATCATCCTCGGCATGATGATCGCGACCGCCTTCCTGTCGATGTGGGTGTCGAACACCGCAACCACGCTGATGATGCTGCCTATCGGCCTTTCCGTGCTGACACTGGTGGTCGAGCGCAGCCGGAACACCGATCAGGGCGCCGAAGTCGGCGAGCAACTGGCCTCTGGCGGTACGATCAGCGAGGTGGTGGACGATCCGAATATCAAAGCGTTCGGGATCTGCCTTGTGCTGGCGATTGCATGGGCGGCGACGATTGGCGGACTTGGCACACTTCTGGGCAGCCCGCCTAATGCCATCGTCGCGGGCTATGTGGCCGATGAGCTGGGCCGGGATATCGGGTTTCTTCAGTGGATGCTGATCGGCCTGCCTCTGGCCGCCGTGTTCATCGTCATTGCCTGGTTCCTGATGACCAACGTACTGTACAGGTTCAAACTGGAGGAGATCCCCGGCGGCAAGGCCATGATCGACGAACAGATCGCCGAACTCGGCCCGGTCAGTCAGGGCGAACGCATGGTGCTGATCGTGTTCTGCTCTGCGGCGTTTCTCTGGGTGGTGCCGGGACTGCTGACCAGCCTGACGGGCAGCAATCTGGGGCCTCTCGGCCTGCTGGACGATACCGCCATCGCCATTGCTGCGGGGATCGCGCTGTTCCTGCTGCCCGCGCGGGGCCGTACCACGATGGTGCTGGAATGGAAGGATGCCGAGGACGGCCTGCCCTGGGGCGTGCTGCTTCTGTTCGGCGGCGGGCTGAGCCTTGCCGGCGCGGTTGCCGCCAGCGGGCTTGACCAGTGGTTCGGTCAGCAGGTGCAGGGGCTTGGCGCGTTGTCTCCGATCATGCTGGTGGCGACGGTGGTCACGCTGATCCTGTTCCTGACCGAGGTGACCTCGAACACCGCGACAGCCGCGACCTTCATCCCGATCCTCGGCGGCGTCGCGGTCGGGATCGGCGTCGACCCTATGGCGCTGCTGATCCCTGCGGCCTTCGCGGCGACCTGCGCCTTCATGCTGCCGGTCGGGACGCCTCCAAATGCGATTGTCTTCGGGACCGGGGCCGTCACGATCGGGCAAATGGCTCGTGGCGGGTTCGTGCTGAACATTGTCGGGATCGTGCTGATCACGATGTTTATCTATCTTCTGGGCGGAATTGCCCTGAATATCACCTTCGGATGATTTGACGCGGAAGGGCGCGGCGGTTAAGGCCAGCATATGCTGACCGTCGCCGCGCTTTACCATTTCACCCGCTTCCCCGATCCCGAGGCCCTCAAGGCCCCTCTGGCCCGTATCGCCTGCGCAAATGGCGTGCGCGGCACATTGCTTCTGGCGCAAGAGGGCATCAACGGCACCATCGCCGGCAGCCGCGAGGGCATCGACGCGGTTCTGTCCCATATCCGTGCCCTGCCCGGCTGCGCGGATCTGGTGTGGAAGGAAAGCACTGCACAGGACATGCCCTTCGGCCGCATGAAGGTCCGGATCAAACGCGAGATCGTCACGATGGGCCAGCCGGATGTGGACCCTCTGGCCTCCGTCGGGCATTATGTGGACCCGCAGGACTGGAACGCACTGATCGCCGCCGAGGATGTCGCGGTCATCGACACGCGCAACGATTATGAGGTCGCCATCGGCACATTCGAAGGCGCCGTCGATCCCGGCACGAAATCCTTTCGCGATTTCCCCGCATGGTGGGAGGAAAACGCACATCGTTTCCACAACAAGCGCATCGCCATGTTCTGCACCGGCGGCATTCGCTGTGAAAAATCGACGAATTACCTGCTCTCACAGGGAGTCGCGGATGTGTTTCACCTGAAAGGCGGAATTCTGAAATATCTGGAGGATGTGCCGGAAGAAGAAAGCCGCTGGCAGGGCGAATGCTTCGTCTTCGATCAGCGCGTCAGCCTCGGTCACGGGCTGAAACAGGGCGATTATACGCTGTGCCATGCCTGCCGCCGACCGCTCTCGGCGGATGACAAGATCCGCCCGGAATATGAGGAAGGCGTTTCCTGCTATCGCTGCATCGGAGAATATTCCGACGCCGACCGCGCCCGCTTCCGCGAGCGTCAGCATCAGGTCGAACTGGCCGAAAAGCGCGGCGAGGATCATATCGGCGCCGTTCACGGAAAACCCGGAAGCTGAGCGCAGGCCCGGCATCTTGCGCGGCAATCCCGGCGGGCGGGTCACGGACAGAACCGCCCTCGCTTGCAACTTAGCCCTGCGGATGATCTTGTCTCCCCGTCAGGGGAAACACCTCCAGCGGGACCGCATATATGCTGGCGATTTTTATCAAGACGCTGCCATTCTTCATGCTGATCGGCCTTGGATGGGCGGCAGCACGCAGCCGCATTTTCCCAGCCGAAGGCGCGGTCTGGCTGACAAAATTCGTGTTTTATTTCCCTCTGTCGGCGATGCTGTTCCGCTTTGCCGCGACGCTGGAATTCAACCAGATCTGGGACCCGCGCTTCGCCTTGGCCTATCTGGCAGGATCGCTGCTGATCTGGGGGATCGGCATCGCCGCAGGGCGCAGCCGCGGACAGGATAGCGGCATATCCCTGATCGAGGCCCATTGCTGCGTCATCGGCAATACCGGCTTTCTCGGCGTGCCGATGCTGGTCGTCCTGATGGGCAATGCTGCCGCCGGGCCGGTGCTGATGGTCCTGATTATCGACCTTGTGGTGTTCTCGACCCTCATCACCCTGCTGATGACCGCGACGCGGCACGGGCGGATCCGACTGTCAATGGCCGGGGCGCTGCTGCGCGGGTTGCTGGCCAATCCGATGATCGTCTCGATGCTGGCCGGTCTCTTCTGGTCATGGGCCAGTCTGCCGATCCCGGGACCGGCGATGGAGTTCCTGACCATGCTGTCAGCCGCCGCCACGCCCGGCGCGTTATTCGCCATCGGAGCCAGCCTCGCCGGTCGGCAGGCGGACAGACCCGCCGTCGCCATCTGGCTCAGCTTCGCGAAGCTGGTCCTGCACCCGGCTGCGGTCGGCCTTGCCGCGTGGCTGCTCGGCGTCGAGCCCTTCGCCGCCTCTGTCATGATCGCCGCCGCCGCGCTGCCGGTTGCCGGGAATGTCTATATGCTGGCGCAATATTTCGGGATCGGCGTCCAGAGGGTCTCCTCCGCCATCCTGATATCGACAGCAGCAAGCGTGTTCACCATCCCCATCGTCATGCATCTGATCGGCCAGGGCTGAGCCTGCTACCATCCCGACAGACCAGAACGACGCAGTGTCGCGCCTATACAGAACGACCCGTGCCCCCTAAGCTTGCCGCAGGATCAACAGGGGGAACCATCATGTCCGATTCCGATATCGTCATCCTGTCCGGCGCACGCACCGCCATTGGCACATTCGGCGGTAGCCTCGCCGCCATTCCGCCGATCGAGCTTGCCGCCACCGTGACGAAAGCCGCGCTCGAACGCGCGGGAACCTCGCCCGATCAGATCGGCACCGTGGTCTTCGGCCATGTCATCAATACCGAGCCGCGCGACATGTATCTCTCCCGCGTCGCCATGCTGGATGCCGGCATTCCCGACACGACCCCGGCGATGAACGTCAACCGGCTGTGCGGATCGGGCGCTCAGGCCATCGTCTCGGCAGTACAGTCGCTGCAACTCGGCGATGCGGATTTCGCTGTTGCAGGTGGAGCCGAGTCAATGTCGCGTTCGCCCTATGCGGTGCAGCAGGCACGGTTCGGCATCAAGATGGGCGATACACAGATGCTGGACATGATGACCGGCGCACTGACCTGCCCGATGGGCACCGGCCATATGGGGATCACGGCGGAAAACGTGGCGGGTGAGCACGATATCACCCGTGAGGATCAGGACGCATTCGCACTGGAATCCCAGAACCGCACCGCCAAAGCCATCGCCGAAGGCTATTTCAGGGAACAGATCGTCCCGGTCGAGGTCAAGACCCGCAAAGGCACGGTGCAGTTCGACACGGATGAGCATCCCAAGGACACCTCAGCCGATAAACTCGCCGGTCTGCGTCCCGCTTTCAAAAAGGACGGATCGGTCACGGCGGGCAACGCCTCGGGGATCAATGACGGCGCAGCGGCGATCGTCCTTGCCCGCGAGGACGCCGCCAAAGCCGCAGGCCTGACTCCGCGTTTCCGGGTTTTGGGCTATGCCGTGGCAGGCGTCCGCCCCGAGGTGATGGGCATCGGTCCGGTCCCCGCCGTGACGAAACTGCTGGAGAAAACCGGGCTGACCGCCGCGGATTTCGACGTGATCGAATCCAATGAGGCCTTCGCCGCACAGGCCCTTGCGGTGAACAAGGAACTCGGCCTTGACCCGGCAAAGGTGAACCCGAATGGCGGCGCCATCGCACTCGGCCACCCGGTCGGCGCCACCGGCGCGATCATCACCGTCAAAGCCATGTATGAACTGGACCGCATCAACGGAAAACGCGCCATCATCACCATGTGCATCGGCGGCGGTCAGGGCATTGCGCTGGCGATTGAGCGGATCTGATAGAAGCCGCCAATCTCTCCGGGCGGGCAAATGCTTGCCTGTCCGGACTGGCAAAGAATTGCAGTGCGGGGCGATGCATCTTGCTCCGCTTTCATGACACTCGGACCGGTCGCGGCTTGCTAACCCTATGCAACCATTCGTCTGCCGGTTAAGCTTGCCGACAATACGCCAAATCGTTCCGGGCCATCGTCTGTTTCCTTCAACCGCCTTTCTGCTGGATGACAAGGGGGCCATTCTGGGGGAAGAGAGTTAAAATGAATTCAACGTTTCTGCTTTCTCTGATCATCATGGCCGCTGTCTTATTCTTTGGGGCAATGTCTTCTAGCTTACGTCAGGAAAAGACGGTCAGCGTTAATATGGATATTGCACAGCCCCAAAATGGTGCTTGGATTCCTTTGAGCATTTTAGCAGGCTTCACAATTATCGCGTACTTTTCCGCTTTACTGTTCGGCCTGATGTTCTGGGAAAGCTGGAAAGCAATTATCCTCGGCCTGATTTTTGCATTTACTGGCGGCGCAATCGGTGGCTGGCTGGCTCACCAGTTTCCGAACAACGAAAAGCTTGTGACTCTCAAGCGCATTTCTCAAGCTGCAGCTATTCTCGGGGCGGTGATTTTATGGGGGCAGGTTTTCACAAAATAGCCCATCATCCTGCTACTGCCGAAGGATAGGGCAATGCCGATATCGGCAATATTCTTACAGTTGCCTTCACCTTCCACCCCACACCGCTTGCAATCCGCTTCGTCGTAGAGCCGATCTTCTCTGCATTGACCCGCCCCGTTCTTCATGCCATCGCTGACCCCCGGTTTTCATCGAGGCCCGCATGAGTGATTTCACCGCCGCCGTCGCCACTGCCGAAAAGGCGCTGCGCGATCTGTTTCCGGCCACGCCGCTGCAACTGAACGAACATCTCTCGGCACGTTACGGCACCGAGATCTGGCTGAAGCGCGAGGATCTGACGCCGGTGCGCAGCTATAAGCTGCGTGGTGCGTTCAATGCCATGCGCAAGGCCATCGCAGCAGGCAGCACCCGGCATTTCGTCTGTGCGAGCGCGGGAAATCATGCTCAGGGCATGGCCTTCGCCTGTCGGCACTTCGGCGCTCGGGGCACGATTTTCATGCCGGTCACGACACCGCAGCAGAAGATCGCCAAGACCCGCATTTTCGGCGGAGACAGCGTCGAAATCGTGCTGACCGGCGATTATTTCGACCAGACGCTTGCGGCGTCCCAGCATTTCGCGGCGGAACATGCGGCCGCCTTCCTGTCGCCCTTCGATTCCGCCGATGTGATCGAGGGTCAGGCGACGGTTGCGCATGAGATCATGGACCAGCTTCCGGGCGCTGCCGATCTGGTCGTGCTGCCGGTGGGCGGGGGCGGGCTGTCGGCGGGGGTGACCGGCTATCTCGGCGCGGAATCTCCCTCGACCGGCTTTGTTTTTGCAGAGCCTATGGGTGGGACCAGCCTGAAAACCTCGCTGGAATCGGGATTTCAGGTGACGCTGGACAAGGTGGACAGCTTCGTCGATGGCGCTGCCGTTGCGCGGATCGGCGATCTGCCCTTTGCCCGGCTGCGCGGCTTCTCGCCCGATCAGGTTCTGACCCCGCCCGAGGACAGGCTCTGCATCACCATGCTGGATATGCTGAATGTCGAAGGCATCGTGCTGGAGCCCGCGGGGGCCTTGTCCATCGACGTGCTACAGGATCTCCACGCGGCAGGCGAACTGGCCGGCAAGCGCGTTGTCTGCATTGTCTCGGGCGGGAATTTCGACTTCGAGCGTCTGCCCGAGGTGAAGGAACGGGCTCAGCGATATGCGGGAATCAAGAAATATTTCATCCTGCGTCTGCCTCAACGCCCCGGAGCCCTGCGCGATTTCCTTGAGATGCTGGGGCCGCATGACGATATCGCCCGGTTCGAATATCTGAAGAAATCCGCCCGCAATTTCGGCTCGGTCCTGATCGGTATCGAGACCACCGACCCGGCCAATCTGACCGCACTGACGAAAAAGCTGGACGCGTCGGGCTTTGCCTGTCGCGATATCACCAATGACGATCTTCTGGCGCAGTTCCTGATCTGAGAGCTGGCGGGCGCTGCGCCTGCGATCCGGGATAATCCGTCCTCAGGCCACCCCGCTATACCGTCCGGGCATGCGTCCGACGAATTCCTTCTTGGTCGCGGCATAGCAATCCAGCACCGCCCCCAGATCGACCTGATCCGATCCGCCTTCGCGAAGCTGCGCCTCTCCCCTCACACAAAGCTCACGGAATTTGCGGAAGCCCAGATTCCCCGCACAACCCTTCAGGAAATGCAGATCGCTCTCAAGCTGATCCGGATCGCTGTGTCGCAACCGCATCACGGTGCTTTCGATCTCATCCAGAAAAAGTTCGACGACGGGCGGAAAATCCGCCTCGCCCAACTCCTCCTGCAGAGTCTGCACCCTGATCCAGTCAATCATCACAATACCCGATTCGCGCCGCAGGTCCCAACATATATCACCGCGCATAATGCTGTGTTAACGCCCTCCAAACCCTTGTGAGGCCCGGCAAAACCGCATAATCCGGTGCGAAATAAGAAAGGATCCGACCATGACCGCGCCGAAGAAAGTCGTCCTCGCCTATTCCGGGGGCCTCGACACCTCGATCATCCTGAAATGGCTGCAGACCGAATATGGCTGCGAGGTGATCACCTTCACCGCCGATCTCGGTCAGGGAGAGGAACTGGAACCCGCGCGGCAAAAGGCCGAACTCCTCGGCATCAGGCCCGAGCACATCCATATCGACGACCTGCGCGAGGAATTCGTCCGCGATTTCGTCTTCCCGATGTTCCGCGCCAATGCCGTCTATGAGGGCCTCTACCTCCTCGGCACCTCCATCGCCCGCCCGCTGATCTCGAAACGGCTGGTGGAAATCGCCCGCCAGCACGGCGCCGATGCCGTCGCCCACGGCGCCACCGGCAAGGGCAACGATCAGGTCCGGTTCGAGCTGTCCTGCTACGCGCTCGACCCCAATATCCGCGTCATCGCCCCCTGGCGCGAATGGAACCTGTCCAGCCGCACCAAGCTGATCGAATTCGCCGAGGAGCACCAGATCCCCATCGCCAAGGACAAGCGCGGCGAGGCCCCGTTCAGCGTGGACGCCAACCTCCTGCACACCAGCAGCGAAGGCAAGGCGCTGGAAGATCCCGCGGTCGAGGCCCCCGATTACGTCTATCAGCGCACCGTCAACCCCGTGGACGCGCCCGATCAGCCCGAACATATCGAGATCACCTTTGAACGCGGCGACGCCGTGGCCATCAACGGCCAGCAGATGTCCCCCGCGACCATCCTGACAGAGCTGAACGATCTCGGCCGCAAACACGGCATCGGCCGTCTCGATTTCGTCGAAAACCGCTTTGTCGGTATGAAGTCCCGCGGCATCTACGAAACCCCCGGCGGCACCATCCTGCTGGAGGCCCATCGCGGCATCGAACAGATCACGCTGGACGCGGGCGCGGGCCATCTGAAGGACAGCCTCATGCCCCGCTATGCCGAGCTGATCTATAACGGCTTCTGGTTCTCGCCCGAGCGCGAGATGCTGCAAGCCGCCATCGACAAATCGCAGGAACACGTCACCGGAACCGTGCGGCTGAAACTCTACAAAGGCAGCGCCCACACCGTCGGCCGCTGGTCCGAGCACTCTCTGTATTCCGAGGCCCATGTCACCTTCGAGGACGACGCCGGCGCCTATGACCAGAAGGACGCGGCAGGGTTCATCCGGCTGAATGCGTTGCGGTTGAAGCTGATTGCGGCGCGGAATGGGCGGGTTTGAGGAGGGAATAGGGCCATAGCGGACCTTCGCGCACCTCACGGCGAACTTCCGATTCCGGCCCTGAGCTATCGTTCTACCTTGGCGCTGCGACCCCTCTCCGCTTGACGCAAGCACCGACATGATCTGGGGCTCCAGTGAAACGGCTTTGCTTGTCCGAATCTCCCCGGCTTGCGACGAGATAAAACTCTTCAGCCGAATCCGTTTAGCCGCGGGAAGGATTTCCGGGCGGTGAGTTGATAGGGCTAGGCTCAGGACTCGTTCTTGATCATAACCAGAAGATGACGGTCGCGGCGAGCAGGATTGCAGAGAAGAAGGTCTCGGGGCAACGGTCGTATCGGGTGGCGACGCGCCTCCAATCCTTGAGTCGGCCGAACATGATTTCGATGCGGTTGCGGCGTTTGTATCGCCGCTTGTCGTATTTGACGGGTTTCTTGCGCGACTTCCGACCCGGGATGCAAACCTTTATCCCCTTGTTTTTCAAGGCATCTCTGAACCAGTCGGCATCATAGCCCCGATCGGCCAGCAGCCAATCCGCCTCCGGCAGGCTGTTCAGAAGTGCCGCTGCCCCGGTGTAATCACTGACTTGTCCGGCGGACATGAAGAACCCTATCGGGCGGCCCTTCGCGTCGGTGACGGCGTGCAGTTTCGTGTTCATGCCGCCTTTCGTTCGCCCGATCTGGCGCCCGCGCCCCCTTTTTTGATCCGCAGGCTCGAGGCCGTGCGGTGCGCTTTCAGATAGGTCGCGTCGATCATGATCGTATTGTGTTCGGCGCTCTCGGCGGCGAGGCCCACCATGATCCGGGCGAAGGTCCCGTTCTCGCTCCAGCGCTTCCAGCGGTTGTAGAGCGTCTTGGCGGGGCCGTAGTCCGTCGGCGCGTCGCACCATCGCAAGCCATTACGATTGATGAATATTATGCCGCTCAGCACACGCCGGTCGTCAACGCGTGGCTTGCCGTGGGATTTCGGGAAATAGGGTTTCAGACGCTCCATCTGCGCGTCAGTCAGCCAGAAAAGGTTGCTCATAAATCAGGTCTCCTTGCAGAGCCTGAATCACGCAAACAGCCCGAAATCAATGGGTCTGGAGCCTAGGAAGTTCGCTTTGGTTTCGCAAGTGAGCTGAGTTACTTCCCTGAGGTCGGGAAGCGACGGAAGCTACGATCTGACGTTTGCTGGTCTCCAAGGATGAGGAGATCAGGGGGCGGAAAAGCATGCCACCATAGCGCGGGCTTCCGCCCACCGCCCACCGCCCAGAAGTCCGCCTGAGCCCCGCCCGGCAGGCCACCCAAAACACCACGCCCCGTCCAAAATTCGTATGTACGCGATATGTACAGCCTGTGTACGCACGGTGTACGCCCTGTGCACCCCAAAATCCCGGCATTTGCAGGCCCAATCTCGCCTAACCCTGCCGCCGCGCAACACCCTGCGCACGCACCCCGTTGCGCTTCGCCGCCGCTGCGGCCAGACTGCGCTTCATGAGTGACCCAACCCGCCCCGCCCGCATCGCCATCCTCACCGTCTCGGACCGCGCCGCGTCGGGCGAATATGAAGACAAGGGCGGCCCCGGCGCTGAGGCATGGATACGAGAAGTCATTGTTTCTCCTGTAGAAATCACCCGCGCCATCGTCCCCGACGGGCGCGAAAGCACCGCCGCAAAACTGCGCGAACTGGCCGAATTCGCCGACCTGATCCTCGTCACCGGCGGCACCGGCCCCGCCCCCCGCGACCTGACGCCAGAGGCCGTTTCCGACGTCGCAGAACGCGAATATCCCGGTTTCGGCGAAGAAATGCGCCGCGCCTCGCTGCGCGAGGTCCCGACCGCAATCCTCTCGCGCCAGACCGCCGTAAGCATCAGGAAAACCTTGATAATTACGATCCCCGGCAAGCCCTCAGCCATCGCCACATGCCTGAACGCGGTCTTCGCAGCAGTGCCCTATTGCCTCGACCTTCTCGGCGCGGCCTATATCGAAACCGACCCCACGAAAATCGAGGCATTCCGGCCAAAACCAAAGTGAACCAGCCGGTTAGCGATACAGTAAAACCGGAATCCTGACCGCTTGAATCATCGCGGTCGTTGTCAAGCCGATGATCAGGTTGCGGATGCGGCTGTGACCATGCGCACCCATGACCAGAAGGTCGTATCCCTCAGTCGAGACCAGCTGTGCAAGCCGATGTTCCGGTTCTCCGGACTCGATCCTGACGCTTGCCTGCAAGCCGTTCTGGCGCAGGAAACCAGCCGCTTCCGTAAGCTGCGCCTGCATATCGGGACGGTCCTCGCCGATGAAGATCAATTGCAGGTCGAGTCCGTGGAATACCGGGCTTTGCGCAACTCGCTCAATCGCCGCCTTTGCGCTTGCACTTGCGTCATAAGCAAGCAGAACCCGGGAAATCGGCCTGAACTCACGAGAGGCCACGAAGATCGGCATGGCGGAGCTGCGCACCACCCGTTCGAGATTCGAGCCAAGATGACCCGTCGCGAAATCGGCACCCTCGCCGCGTTTCCCGATTACAACCGCCCGTGAACCGGCCTCGGCCTCGCGCAATGCGTCCAGCAGATCGCCACGGCGCAGCCTTGTGGTCACCTGTGTCACTCCGGCCGCTTCCAGAATCGCCTTCGCATCATCCAGAATCGCATATCCGCGAGCCTGCGCAATTTTCGCCCTCTGCGCGTCCAGAGCGGAAAGTTCTTCCAGCAGCGCCGATCTCGCCCCCAGGCGCAATGTGCCGGATAAATCGGCCGATGCAGCGCCCTCACGGCGACCGAGCACATGCAGCGCATCGACCGCAGCGCCGAGTCTTCCCGCAATCCAGGCGGCATGATGGCAAACGCTCTCGGAATAGGCCGAGCCGTCCAACAATGCGAGAATCCTGTCCATCTGCTTTTCCTTCAATGATCAAGTGCCGCGATGGCACCCGGATTGTCCTGAACGGACAGCCTGTCCACCAGCGTCTTCGAGGCCGCGTTCATGCCCACGACATCGACCTCGGCACCCTCGCGCCGGAATTTCAGCACTACCATATCCAGCGCCTGCACGGCGCTTATATCCCAGATATGGGCAAGGCTGACATCGATAACGACCCGGTCCAGCACCTCCTGAAAATCGAAACCATTGGCAAAATCCTCGGTCGAGCCATAGAAAAGCTGGCCTTCGACGACATAGCTGCGCACCCGCCCATCACTTGAAAGCGAAGAGGAGATACGGAAAAGCTGCGCGATCTTGGCGGCGAAGAAAATGCCCGACAGAAGCACGCCTGCCAGCACCCCGAAGGCAAGATTATGTGTGTAGACGACCGTCGCGACGGTTGCCAGCATCACGATCGAGGATGAACGCGGATGCACCCGCAGCGCCCGGATCGAGGACCATGAGAATGTGCCGATGGACACCATGATCATGATCGCAACCAGAGCAGGCATCGGAATCCGGCCAACCAGATCGCCAAGCCCGACGACAAGGATCAGCAGAAGCACTCCGGCGGTAAAGGCGGATAAGCGTCCCCGCCCTCCGGATTTCACATTGATGATCGACTGCCCGATCATCGCGCAGCCCGCCATGCCGCCGATAAAGCCGGTGGCGGTATTTGCGATGCCCTGCCCGATACATTCCTGATCGCGGCTGGATGTCGTGTCAGTCAGGTCATCGACGATATTCTGTGTCATCAGGCTCTCCAGCAGACCGACCACCGCGATGGCCGCCGAGTAAGGGAGAATGATGAAGAACGTCTCAAGACTGAACGGCACTTGCGGGATCAGGAAGACGGGCAATGTGTCGGGCAACTCTCCCATGTCGCCAACCGTGCGGACATCCCAGCCAGTCGCCAGCACCAGCAGCGTCAGCACGATAATCGTTACCAGAGGCGACGGCACGGCCCGGGTCAGCAGAGGAAACAGATAGATGATCGCCAGCCCCGCCGCGACAAGCGCATAGGTCAGCCAACCCACTCCGGGCGTGGCGGGGTTGAGTTCAGGCAGTTGCGCCATGAAAATAAGGATCGCCAGCGCGTTCACGAAACCGGTCATGACCGATTTCGAGACATAACGCATAAACCTCCCCAGCTTCAACAGCCCCGCGCAGATCTGCAAAATGCCCGCCAGCACGGTTGCCGCAAACAGATATTCCAGCCCGTAATCGCGGACCAATGTCACCATTAGCACCGCGGTCGCAGCCGTCGCGGCAGAGATCATGCCCGGACGTCCTCCGGCAAATGCGATCAACACGGCAATGGAGAACGAGGCATATAACCCGATTTTCGGATCAACGCCCGCAATGATCGAGAAAGCGATAGCTTCCGGGATCAGCGCAAGCGCGACAACGGTGCCGGCAAGAATATCTGCGCGAATATTGCCGAACCACTGGTTGCGGTAGTCAGAGAGTGAAATCATAAGCTCATACCCTTTGTCGGAGCTCTGGCCAAAAGGAGATCCGGCAGAATGATCTGGGTTTTCTGTCAGGTTGTCCGGCGGATAAGCGGCCGGAAGAGCCACCCGGAATCTCACCGGGTCCTTGCGGATTTGCCGCAGATAAACGGGAATTTTCAGCGGATCACAAGCCGGAACAACCATGAATTTCGCGCTGTGTGATCCGGCGCGGGACGACGGCAACTAGCCATAAAAAGGCAATAAGTCCGTTAAGTCTTTGTCAACACATCGTATTTAATGTTGCGTTGTGAAACATCCTGGCTCAGAATTGGTCTGACCACTTTGGCTGAAGCGAAAATGAACCCTTTTTCAGATCTTGACGATGCAACGTCGGTGTACAGCTTTCCGGGCAAAGGGCGGCATGTTCTCGACGCGCTGACCGGCTATATCAAACGGCATAATCTCAGGCCCGGCGACCGCCTGCCCACCGAGCGGGAGTTCTCGATGGTGCTGAAAATCGCCCGCTCCAGCATACGTGAGGCGTTCAGCCAGCTTTCCGCGCTTGGAATCATCGAATCAAGGGCCGGGTCCGGAACCTATCTGCTCCGGCATGTCTCGCCCGATACGATTTACATGCCGCTCAGCCTGTCGGTCGACAATCTGGCCGAAATGCTTCTGATGACGCTGGAAGTCCGCCGGGGAATCGAAATCGAGGCCTCGATGGCCGCAGCACGACGCCGGACGCAGAGCGATATCACGCGGATGCGTGCCGCTCTGGAGGCGATAGAGCGGACGCATCACAGCGAAGAGGGCAGCGGCCCGGCGGATTTCGCCTTCCACATGGCAATCTATGATGCCGCGCATAATCCTCTTTTCAGGCAGCTTCTGGAACAGATGCGCGACCGCTTCGGCCGGTTCTGGGAACGCCCTTTCGGGCGGCATGATTTCGCATCCCGCTCATTCCCGTTTCACCGCACCCTGTTCGACGCAATCGTCGCCGGAGATGCGGAAGCAGCCGCAGCCGAAACGCGGAAAATCCTCGACGTGGTCGAAGAAGATATCAGGGATATGGGCCCATGACGCAAAGCTACGATGACGCGCGTCTGATCACGGCACATGATGAGGAAAGCATTCTCTCCGCCGTTGTCCCGCCCATCGTGCAGACCTCGCTGTTCACTTTTGACAGTTTCGACGAAATGTTGGCCACCTATCGCGGAGAGATCAGGCGACCGGTCTATAGCCGCGGCCTGAACCCCACCGTCCGGCAATTTGAGGAAAAGATTGCGCGTCTGGAAAAGACCGATGACGCGATTGCCTTCGCCTCGGGCATGGCGGCGATTTCGGCGGCGGTGCTGGGGAATGTTTCGACCGGGGACCGGGTGCTTGCAATCCGGAACGTCTATCCGGATGCGTTCCGCCTGTTCGGTACGCATCTGGCACGTATGGGAATACAGGTGGATTATGTCGACGGCACCGATCCCGATGCGGTCGCCCATGCGCTTCCCGGCGCGAAACTGCTGTATCTGGAAAGCGCGACAAGCTGGATGATCGAGCCGCTTGACATTGCGCGGCTCAGCGATGCGGCGCGGCATCACGGCGCGATGACCGTCGTGGATAATAGCTGGCCGACTCCGGTCTTTCAGAACCCGATCACGCTTGGGGCCGATCTGGTTCTGCATTCCGCCTCGAAATATATCGGCGGCCACAGCGATGTGGTAGCGGGCGTCGTTGCCGGGCCAGAGGCGCGGATTGCGCATTTGCGGGACGAAATCTATCCATATCTCGGCGGACGCATTGCACCGATGGATGCCTGGCTGCTGCTGCGCGGCCTGCGTACGCTGCCTTTGCGCATGGCGGCGCATCAGGAAAGCGCGTTGGAAATCGCGCGGCGATTGCAGGATCTGGATTGCGTCGCCAAGGTCATGCATCCCGGACTTGCACCCTTGCCGCCGGGTCTGCGCGGCACCACGGGACTTTTCTCTGTCGAGTTTCACGACAGGATCGATATTCGCAGCTTCTGTGACGCCTTGAAGCTGTTCAGGCTGGGCGTGAGTTGGGGCGGCCATGAAAGCCTTATCGTACCGGGAGAGGTCATGCTGAGCCAGCAGGCTAGGCCGAATGCCGCCAGAGAATTCGGCATCTCGGCACATTCGGTACGGCTGCATGTCGGGCTTGAGGGAACGGAGGCTCTCTGGACCGATCTGAAAGCGGCGATCAGCGCCGCCGATAAAAGCGCCCGGTGACGGGCAGCAGGCAGAACTGCAAATCAAGGGAGAAGGACATGAAAAAACAGATCAGCGCGGGTATTTTGGCCCTGATCGCGGCGACGGGTACGGCGCACGCCGAAACCACGCTTCGGATGGTCGAGGTGATCACCAGCCCGGCACGGACCGAAACGCTGAAAGAAATCGTCGCAGGATTCGAAGCCGCCAATCCCGGCACCACGGTCGAGATCATTTCCCTGCCCTGGGGCGAGGCGTTTCAGAAATTCGCCACGATGGTCTCTGCCGGAGACGTGCCCGACGTGGTGGAAATGCCCGATACCTGGCTGTCGCTCTATGCAAATAACGGCCTGCTGGAAAGCTTGGAGCTCTATCTTGCGGAATGGGAATATACGCCGGATCTGACCGCTCGCGCCTTAGAACTTGGCCGCACCATCGACGACACCGCCTATATGCTGCCCTACGGCTTCTATCTGCGGGCCTTGTTCTACAATAAGGAATTGCTTGCCGAAGCCGGTGCAAAGCCCCCAGCCACACTGCAGGAATTTCGCGCCGCCTCCGAAGCCGTCTCGGCCCTGCCGGGAAAGTCGGGTTACTGCATGCGCGGCGGCCCGGGCGGGCTGAATGGCTGGATGATGGCCGCCGCGACGATGGCAGGCGATAACAGCTACTTCACCGAAGACGGCGTTTCGACAATGGACAGCGAAGGCTGGACCAAAGGGATCGAGTGGTATGTGAATCTCTATAAGGATGGGCTGGCACCGAAGGACAGCGTGAATTGGGGATTCAATGAAATCGTAGCCGGGTTCTATTCCGGCACCTGCGCTTTTCTGGATCAGGACCCTGACGCACTGATCGCCATTGCCGAGCGTATGTCCGAAGATCAGTTCGGTGTCGTTCCCATGCCCAAGGGACCGGATGGGAAGGCCTTTCCGACAATCGGCTTTGCAGGCTGGTCGATGATGGCGGCCTCTGAACACAAGGATCTGTCGTGGAAGCTGATCGCGGCGCTTGAGGGCCCCGAGGGGAATATCGCTTGGAACAAGACCATCGGTGCTCTGCCGGTCCTGAAATCCGCCGAACAGGATGAGTTCTACGCCAGCCCGGCCTTCAAGGGCTGGTTCGACGGGCTGTCCGATGAGAATATCGTGCCGACCGTCATGCCGAGCCATCTTGAGGAGTTCGCCTTCTTCAAGGACTCGATGGCGATTTCCACGGGGCAGCAGGCACTGCTTGGTGAGATCACACCGCAAGAGCTGGCAACGCAATGGGCAGAGTATCTGACCAAAGCGCAACAAAAGGCGATGTCGGAATAAGCCTCTACCCGTCGGAACGCAGCCGGGCGTATCGCGCCCGGCCAGCAACGGAAAATCTGATGACCGCAATATCTTCATATCGTACGCACCGGCCCCCATTCCGGCAGCGTATCGCTTCGACGCTTGAACCGTGGTTCTATTGCGCTCCGGTCCTGTTTCTGATCGTCGCGGTGATGCTTGTGCCGCTGATCCTGGGAATATCCTATGCGTTCCGGGATATAAGGTTGCTCGATCCGTTTTCCGGCGGGTTTGTGGGGTTAGAACATTTCCGCTCTCTCGGTCAGGACGCCGCCTTTCTGCGCTCGCTGAAGAACACGCTCTGGTGGACGGGCGCGACGGTGTTTTTTCAGCTGATTTTCGGCTTGACGCTCGCCCTGTTGCTGAACACGCCCTTCCGGGGCCGCGGGATCGCGCAGGCGCTTGTCTTCCTGCCCTGGGCCGTGCCGACCTTTCTGGCCGGCCTCAACTGGGCATGGCTGTTCAACCCGGTGATCGGGCCGATTCCGCACTGGCTTGCCGGATTGGGTCTGATGGAGGAGCCATCAAATATCCTTGCCGATCCGTCAATCGCCATGTGGGGACCGATCATCGCCGCGATATGGTGGGGCATCCCGTTTTTCGCCATTACGCTTCTGGCCGCGCTGCAGGCCATCCCGAAAGATCTGTATGAGGCAGCGGCAATCGACGGTGCCAGCCCGGTACAAAGCTTCTGGTCGATTACATTGCCCTATCTGGCGCCGGTGATTGCCATAACCGTGCTGCTCCGTACCGTCTGGGTGGCGAATTTCGCGGATCTGATCATCGTGATGACCAATGGGGGGCCGGCGGACAGGACCCAGACCGTGGCCAGCTATATCTTCACGCAAGCCTTCACGCGGCTGGATTTCGGCTATGCCTCGGCGGTGGCGCTTGTCCTGCTGGCGCTGCTTCTGGCCTATTCGCTGGTCATCCTGATCCTGCGCCAGAAACTGTCAGATCGGGCGGTGTGACATGACCGGAGCAAAATTCCTCCGTATCGCCGCGCATCGCATCGCGATACTGTGCTTCATCGCATTTTCACTGTTCCCGCTTTTCTGGCTGCTGAAAGTTTCGGTCACGCCGAATGAGCTGCTTTTTTCCGAGGGAATACGCCTCTGGCCCTCGCGCATCACCCTGGATCATTTCCGCTTCGTACTTGCCCACAGCGAATTTCCCAGGTTTTTCACGAACAGTCTGATCGTATCGGGGCTGACGGCAATTATGGCGACGATCCTTGCGGCGCTGATGGGATATGCGCTGTCGCGGTTCCGGTTTCGCGGCAGATTGTGGCTGGCCGGGGCGCTGCTGATCACACAGATGTTTCCCATTGTCATGCTGGTTGCGCCGATCTTCAAGCTGCTCTCGCCGCTTGGGCTGACCAACAGCCTGACCGGGCTTGTAATCGTCTATACTGCCTTCAACGTGCCGTTTGCCTCGTTCCTGATGCAGGGATTCTTCGACGGTATTCCGAACGATCTCGAACAGGCGGCGATGATCGACGGCGCAAGCCGGTTCACCGCGTTTAGGCAGATCATTCTTCCTCTGGCCCTGCCCGGCATCGCGGCGACTTTGGGTTTCATCTTCACCGCTGCCTGGTCGGAGATGCTCTTTGCACTGATGCTGATTTCCGGCAATGAAAACGCGACATTCCCCGTCGGGCTTCTGGGCTTCGTGTCGAAATTCTCGGTCGATTACGGCCAGATGATGGCTGCGGGCGTGCTGGCTCTGATACCGGCCTGCCTCTTTTTCCTGCTGATCCAACGCTATCTGGTGCAGGGCATGACTGCTGGCGCAGTGAAGGGATAAGATCATGGCGACAATGGAAATCCGTTCCGCAACCAAGAATTACGGCGCCGTCCGCGTGCTTGAGGATATCAATCTTCAGATTGCCGATGGAGAGTTCATCGTCCTGGTCGGTCCCTCTGGCTGCGGCAAGTCCACATTGCTGCGCATGATCGCCGGGCTGGAAGAGATTACCGGCGGAGAGTTGTTCATCGATGGCAGGCTGATGAATCTTCTGCCGCCGAAGGCCCGCGATATCGCGATGGTTTTTCAAAGCTATGCGCTGTATCCGCATATGACGGTTGCAGATAATATGAGCTATTCGCTGAGGCTGCGGCGCACAGGAAAGCCGACAATCCAGCAAAAGCTGCGCGATGCCTCGGCCAAGCTGGGTCTGGATACGCTGCTGGACCGCAAGCCGAAGGCGCTTTCCGGCGGTCAACGGCAGCGTGTAGCGATGGGCCGTGCGATTGTCCGTCAGCCCAAGGCGTTCCTGTTTGATGAGCCTCTGTCCAATCTCGATGCGCGTTTGCGCGAACATATGCGGGCAGAGATCCGCAAATTGCATCGTGAACTCGGCGCAACCTCGATCTATGTCACCCATGATCAGGTCGAGGCGATGACCCTTGCCGACCGTATCGTCGCCATGCATGGCGGGCAGATCCAGCAGGTCGGCACACCGCTTGAGCTTTATGATCGCCCGGCAAACCTGTTCGTCGCCGGGTTCATCGGGTCTCCGGGCATGAACCTGATGCGCGGACGGATCGAGGGCGGGACGTTCCGGCTGAGTGATGGGGGTGCGGTATCCTTGCCGGGCAATATAAAGGCTGCGGATGGGGATGCGACGCTGGGTATCCGCCCCGAACATGTCGCCGTTGCCAATGGAGAAGGCGATTTCAGGGCTTCGGTCGAGTTGGTGGAACCCACGGGCCACGGTATCATCCTGCATCTTTCGCTGGCAGGTATGGCGTTCAAGGTGCTGACCAATGACCGGAGATGGCTGGATCCCGGGCCGGATCTTCGCATATCCCTGCCTGCCGAGCTTCTGCATCTTTTCGATGCGGAAGGCGTCAGGATCTGAGCAGCGCATTGTCAGGCGCTCCGACAGGGCCGCACACCGTCTTTTGCGGCTGAAATATCGGCTTTGCCGTCACTGACACAGCGTGTCAGCGCTTTGACGTTACGTGCAAACCACCCTCTGCCAGCTTCAATAATCCCAAGCCTGAAGCTAAGCTTCATGCGACCAGAGCTGAATTTGTTTCACAAGCCGTCAGGACAGGTTTCTTCGGAAACCGGAGGAGCCCGGCTAAAAGCAATTTCAGCAGAAGAAGCGCTGACGGGTCGCGCCTGAGGAGGAGGAAAACATGTCCGGAACGATGATGTATGACGAGTTGACAATCAACTCGCTGATCGACCATGCGGCACGGTTTCACGGCAAGACGGAAATTGTCTCGGTCGAAACGACCGGCGGGGTGGATCGCAGCGAGTGGGCATCAATTGGCGGTAATGCACGCAGGCTGGGGGCGGCGCTTGATGGTTTGGGAGTCGCGGCGGATGCGCGGGTCGGCACGATCGCCTGGAATAATCGCCGCCATCTTGAGATCTATTTCGGGGCAGCCGGATCGGGCCGCGTGACCCATACCATCAACCCGCGCCTGACTCCTGAGCAGCTTGCCTATATCGTGAACCATGCGGCTGACGAAGTGCTGATGTTCGATGCGACCTTCCTGCCGCTGATCGGTGCCTTGCGGACGCATCTGGACTCGGTCAGGCATCTGGTGCTGATGGGACCGCGCGACAGTGACGCCGCATCGCATATTCCCGGCCTGCTGTTCTATGACGAATTGCTGGCCGAGGCCGATCCCGGCTGGCAATGGCCGCATATCGACGAAAACCGTCCGGCGGCGATGTGCTATACCTCGGGGACGACAGGCAATCCGAAAGGGGTGCAGTACACGCATCGCTCGATTGTGCTGCACTCGATTGCCGGGAACCAGCCTGACGGGTTGGGGGTCTCGGCCCGCGATACGGTGATGCCTGTAGTGCCGATGTTCCATGTGAACGCATGGGGCGTGCCGTATATCGCCGCGCAGGCAGGGGCGCGGCTTGTTCTGCCCGGCCCCAATCTGGACGGCGAAAGCCTGGCCCTGTTGATCGATGCCGAGCGTGTGACCATCAGCCTGGGCGTGCCGACCATCTGGATGGGGCTTCTGGCCGGGTTGAAGAAGACGGGCGCGACGGCTGAATCGATGACCCGCACGGTCGTCGGCGGTGCGGCGCTTCCGCCAAGCATGATCCCGGCATTCCGCGATGGCTATGGGGTCGAACTCATCCACGCCTGGGGCATGACCGAAACCAGCCCTCTGGGGACGCTGAACCATCTTTTGCAGAAGCATGAGGCGCTTTCCCCCGAGGAGCGGGCAGAGATCAGGCTGGGTCAGGGTCGCCCGCCCTGGGGCGTGGATCTGCGCATCGTCGATGAGGACGGCGCGGTGCTGCCTCATGACGGCGAGACTCAGGGGCATTTGCAGATCCGGGGGCACTGGATCGTCGAGAGCTATTTCAACCGCGATGAGACCGCGCTGACCGATGATGGCTGGTTCGAGACAGGCGATATCGCCACTATCGACCCGGATGGCTATATGGTCATCCGCGACCGCGCCAAGGATATCATCAAATCGGGTGGCGAGTGGATATCGACTGTCGAGCTGGAGAATATCGCCATCGCCCATCCGGGCATTACCAACGCCGCCGCTATCGGCGCCCGGCATCAGAAATGGGGTGAGCGCCCGGTTCTGCTTGCAGTCGCCGAAAAGGAAGCCCCGCCGGATGAGGCCGATATCCGTGAGTTCTACAAGGGCAAGGTTGCAAGCTGGCAGGTGCCGGACAGGATAATCTTCGTGGATGAGCTGCCAATTGGGGCGACGGGGAAGGTCCTGAAGGCGAAGCTGCGCGAAGCCTATGGCGATGTGCTGATCTGAAGCAGCGCGGAAAATGGAAGGCCCGCCGGGTAATCGGCGGGCCTGATAGTGTGCCGGGCAGTTTCATGTCCCCTGAAGGGATCAGCCGCCGAAATCGTCCAGCATGATATCCTCGCGGTCCACACCCAGATCCAGCAGCATATTGATGACCGACTGGTTCATGATCGGCGGGCCGCACATGTAATATTCGCAATCCTCGGGTGCCGGGTGGTTCTTGAGGTATTCCTCATAAAGGACATTATGGATGAAACCGGTATAGCCCTTCCAGTCATCCTCTGGCAGCGCGTCCGACAGGGCGACATGCCAGGTGAAATTGGGGAATTCCGCGGCGAGTTCATCGAAATCCTCGACGAAGAACATCTCGCGTTTTGACCGTGCGCCATACCAGAAGGTGATCTTCCGGTCCTTGTTCTTCAGCCGCTTGAGCTGGTCGAAGATATGGCTGCGCATCGGCGCCATACCCGCACCACCGCCGACAAAGATCATTTCCTTGTCGGTGTCTCGGGCGAAAAACTCACCGAACGGGCCAGAGATGGTCACCTTGTCGCCCGGTTTCAGGTTGAAGATATAGGACGACATCTTGCCCGGCGGAATGCCGTTCGATCCCGGCGGCGGAGACGCCACGCGGACATTCAGCATGATGATGCCCTTTTCCTCGGGGTAGTTCGCCATCGAATAGGCCCGCTCGATCGGTTCGGCGACGACCGATTCATATTGCCACAGATTGAACTTGTCCCAGTCCTCGCGATATTCGTCGGCGACGTCGAAATCCTTATAGCTCAGCTTATGGGCCGGAGCCTCGATCTGGATATAGCCGCCGGCGCGGAAATCGACATTCTCCCCCTCGGGCAGTTCCAGAACCAGAGCCTTGATGAAGGTCGCGACATTGTCGTTCGACCGCACCGTGCATTCCCATTTTTTGACGCCGAACACCTCTTCCGGGACGACGATCTGCATGTCCTGCTTGACCGCGACCTGACAGGACAGGCGGTCGCCCTCGGCCGCTTCGCGCTTGGTGATATGGCTTTCCTCGGTCGGCAGGATAGAGCCACCGCCGGACAGGACCTTGACCCGGCATTGCGCACAGGTGCCACCGCCGCCGCAGGCCGAGGACACGAACAGCTTCTGCGACGCCAGCGTTTGCAGAAGCTTACCGCCTGCCGGGACGGAAATCGTCTTTTCGCCGTTGATCGTGATATCGACATTGCCGCTGGAAACCAGTTTCGACCGCGCAAGCAGAATGATCGTGACCAATGCCAGCACGATCACCGTGAACAATGCGACGCCAAGCGTGAAGGTTTGCATGGCTGCGCTCTCCCGTTACAGATTCACGCCGGAGAAGGACATGAATGCCATTGCCATCAATCCGGCCGTAATAAAGGTAATTCCAAGACCCTGAAGCCCGTCGGGGATATCGGAATATTTCAGCTTTTCGCGTACCCCCGCCATCGCGGCAATCGCAAGCGCCCAACCGAAGCCGGATGATACGCCATAGACCGCCGATTCCGCGAAGCTGTAATCCCGCTCGACCATGAACAGCGAGCCGCCAAGGATGGCGCAGTTCACCGTGATCAGGGGCAGGAAGATGCCAAGCGCGTTGTAAAGCGGCGGGAAATACTTATCGAGGATCATTTCGAGGATCTGCACCATCGCCGCGATCACGCCGATATAGCAGATCAGCCCCAGAAAGGTCAGATCGACATCCGGAAAGCCTGCCCATGCAAGTGCGCCGGGCTTCAGCAGGACATTCAGCAGCAGGTTATTGGTCGGCACGGTGATCGCCTGAACGATCACCACCGAGATACCCAGACCGATTGCGGTCGAAATCTTCTTCGAGACGGCAAGAAAGGTGCACATCCCCAGAAAGAAGGCCAGAGCCATATTCTCGACAAAAATGGCCCGGACAGCGAGAGAGAGAAGCCCTTCCATCAATGCGCCTCGACCGTCTGGATGCGAAATTCACGTTCCTCGACCTGTTCCGGCTTCCATGTGCGGAAAGCCCAGATCAGCAGGCCGATCACGAAGAAGGCCGAGGGCGGCAGCAGCAGAAGCCCGTTCGGGACATACCATCCGCCATTATTCACCGTCGGCATGATGGTGACGCCGAACAGGCTGCCAGAACCGAAAAGCTCGCGGATGAAACCAACCAGCATCAGGATCAGCCCGTATCCCAACCCGTTGCCTACCCCGTCGATGAAGCTTGCGATGGGCGGGTTTTTCATGGCGAATGCCTCGGCCCGGCCCATCACGATGCAGTTGGTGATGATCAGGCCGACAAAGACCGACAGGGTTTTCGAGATTTCGAACGCATAGGCTTTCAGGACCTGATCGACCAGAATCACGAGGCTGGCGATAATGACCATCTGGACGATGATCCGGATCGAGCCGGGGATCTGGTTGCGCAGCATCGAGATGAACATCGACGAGAACGACGTCACCGCCGTCACCGCAATCGCCATCACCATCGCCACCTGAAGCGATGAGGTCACCGCAAGCGCGGAGCAGATCCCCAGCACCTGCAATGTGATCGGATTATTGTCGACCAGCGGATCGACCAGCAATTCCTTGCGTGTCTGGCTCATTCGATCTCTCCTGCCCTCAGTTTTTCAAGGAAGGGTTCGAAGCCCTGCTCACCCATCCAGAATTTGACCAGATTATCGACCCCGCGCGAAGTCAGCGTCGCGCCGGACAGCGCGTCGATATAGTAATCCTGACCTTCGGGCGGTGGTGACTTGGCGACGGTGATCGCGACATCGCCCTCATCGTCATAGATTTTCTTTTCATGCCAGAGCGAACGCCAGCGGGGGTTATCGACCTCTGCACCAAGGCCGGGTGTCTCGGCATGTTCATAGAATTGCAGGCCGTAAACGGTGTTGGCGTCCTCTTCCAAAGCGATGAAGCCATACAGCGTGGACCACAGCCCATAGCCATAGACCGGCAGAATCACCTTGTCCAAAGCGCCCGAACTGTCCCGCAGAAGATAGACAGTCACATAATCCGACTGCCGCCCGATACCGGCGGGGTCGCTTTCCAGCGCATGAGACAGTTCCGGGTCCGCGGCGGCGGCCCTGTCGTCGAAAGTCCGCGCGTCGAATTGATCGGTGAACTCGCCCGTCGCCAGTTCCAGCACATGAGGCTCGAAATCCTCGAACGCCGCGCCGACATCCATGCCTTCCTGATACTGGCCGGCGACCTGAAGGATATTGACCTGCTTGTCGCGCAACTGGTTTTGCGCCTGAATCGGGCGCAGGGCGACAGCCGCCGCAGAGACCACCATCGATGCAAACAGGCACAGCCCGACCGCGACGATCAGCGTCTTGGCGACGGAATCGTTGGGCATGGCCAGAAAGCGCCCGATCGGGCCGCGCGGTTCGGTGTTCTGATCAGACATGACGCTTTGCCCTCCGCCGGATATTGGCCTGCACGACGAAATAGTCGATCAACGGCGCGAAAACATTGCCGAACAGGATCGCCAGCATCATGCCTTCGGGGAAGGCCGGGTTCACGACGCGGATCATCACCACCATGAAACCGATAAGCGCACCGTAGATATAGCGGCCCAGATTGGTATGGCTGGCGGAAACCGGCTCGGTCACCATGAAGACCAGACCGAACGCATAGCCGCCGACGACCAGATGCCAGTACCACGGCATTGCGAACATCGGGTTACTGTCCGACCCGACCAGATTCAGCAGCGAGGAAAACGCGATCATCCCGCCCAGACAGCCGACGACCAGCCGCCAGTTGGCGATTTTCGTGATCAGCAGGAAACACAGCCCCAACAGACATGCGATGGTCGAGGTCTCACCCAAAGAACCCTGAATCGTGCCGATGAACGCATCCATCCATGTCACGCCATTCGCGGCAAGTTGCTGATAGCCCTCTGATGCAGACACGGACAGCGCAGTCGCGCCCGAAAATCCGTCAACCGGCGTCCAGATCGTGTCGCCGGACATATAGGCAGGATAGGCGAAATACAGGAAGGCCCGCCCTACAAGTGCCGGGTTCAGGAAGTTCTTGCCGGTCCCGCCAAAGACCTCTTTGCCGATGACCACGCCGAACGAAATCCCAAGTGCGACCTGCCACAAAGGCACGGCGGGCGGCAGGATCAGCGTGTACAGCATCGAGGTGACAAGGAAGCCCTCATTCACCTCATGGCGCCGGACCGTGGCGAAGATCACCTCCCAGATACCGCCGACCACCAGCGTAACGATATAGATCGGCAGGAAATAGGTCAGCCCGTGCATCATATTGGCGAACGGGTTGGCCGGGTTGAAGCCGATGCCCAGAAATTCCATGATCCCCGCACGCCAGCCCGAGGGACCAAGCGTCTGGATCGCCGTATTCACCTGAAGGCCGGTATTATACAGCCCGAACAGAATGCAGGGGATCGTGGCGATGACCACATAGGTCATGATCCGCTTCATATCGACATAGGACCGCGCATGAGGCGCAGCCGTCGTCACCGTCTTGGGCGTGTAAATGAAACTCTCCACCATCTCATAGACGGGGAAGAATTTTTCCCATTTCCCGCCCTTCAGGAAATGCGGCTCGATCCGGTCAAAGAACCTGCGTAGTCCCAAAGGTCAGCCCTCTTTCTCGATCTTCGTGAGGCAGTCGCGCAGCGCGAGACCATATTCGTATTTCGCCGGACAGGCAAACCCGACAAGGCCGAGATCTTCTTCATCCAGCTCAAGCGCACCAAGCGCCTGTGCGGTATCGGTATCCATGACCAGCAGCGCCCGAAGAAGCTGGGTCGGCAGGAAATCCTGCGGCATAAGCTCTTCGAACGTACCCAGAGGCACCATCGCCCGTCGCCCGCCATTCAGATTGCTGGTCAGCGCATAGATCTTCTTGCTGAAGGCCGAGCCGAGAACGGGCTGGAAGGCATATTTCGACGGCATGGGACGGATCCAGCCCAGAGGGATCTGCTTGTGATCCTCTTCGATCAGCGTCATCTGGCGGGCATAGCGGCCCAGATAACCGGCAGGCCCCTCACCCGCGCGTCCGCTGAGAATCGAGCCAGAGATCATCCGCACTGGAATTTCTGCGGGCAGCTCTTCCGCGGCAAGTTCGGTCATTGACGCACCCGATACCGTCCGGATCAGCCGGGGCCGGGCGCAAAGCGGACCGCTCAGCGCAATGACCCGCGAGGCGTCGATCCTGCCGGTTTCCAGTAGTCGGCCAATGGCGATCACGTCGTGATAGCCGATGGTCCAGACGGTCCGCCCGGCACCCGGAGGCTCCAGAAAATGCATATGCGTCCCGGCAAGCCCGGACGGGTGCGGCCCGGAAAACGCAACCGGCGTCACGCCCGGATGATCCGCGCCGGGAAGATCCTCGCCCGCCTCATGGCAAAGATAGGTCTTGCCGCCGCTTAACGCAGTGATCGCGGCAAGCCCGTCTGCAAATGCCTTGCCCGAATCACGGATGATCTCTGCGGCGTCGCCGCAAAGCGGCTCACTGTCCATCGCGGTGACATAAAGTGCCGCGGGACGCGAATCGGGGTCAGGGATCTTGGAATAGGGCCGGGTCCGGAACGAGGTCCACAGCCCGGAGGCGCAGAGACGTTCTGCCAGCCCCTCAGCCGTGTTCACATTTCCGACATCCGAAAAATCGAGCGGCGCGGCGGCATTTTCGTCGCGCTCGATCTCGACGCTGATCAGGCGGCGGCGTTCGCCCCTGTTGATCGCCCTGACCCTGCCCGAGACAGGCGACACGATCTGAACTTCGGGCAGATCCTTATGGGTCATCACCGGCGCACCGGCGGCAATCACATCGCCTTCCTCAACAGAAAGGCGCGGTTTCAGGCCGATATAATCCTCTCCGAGAATCGCGACGACCGTCACGGCAGGACCATCTTCTATACCGGGTCCCGGCGCACCAAGCACCGGAAGATCCAAACCTTTTCTTAGCTTGAATTGCTGCACGTCTGTCCGTTCCTGCTCGTTCTATTACCTTGCACACCGCCCCTGCGGGAGGAAAAATCGTCTGGACCATCCCGCAAAAACCCTGTTGAATCACGCGACGATGTTGCAAAAAAGCCCAGAATCGACCCGATGGTCAATCAAATAACTGTCTTCCGGAGGCCAATACCGTGGCTAATCTCATGACGTTGTCGCGTCGCAATTTCCTCATCATGCCGCTCGCGCTTGCAGCCTGCAAGGCGAACGCCGCCGTGGTAGAAACCTCGGGCACCACGATGGGGACAGTCTATAACGTGACCGCCATCGACCCGGACGGCAAAGTCAGTCAGCAGGCGCTGCGCAGCGCAATCGACGCCAGCCTGGCCGAGGTGAACGCCCAGATGTCGAACTGGGATGCCGGATCCGAGATTTCGCGCTTCAATGCGCAGCCCGCAGGCACGATGCCGGTTTCCGAAGGTCTGGGCCGGGTCATGTCCGCCGCGCAGGATGTCCATCTTGCCAGCGAAGGCCAGTTCGACGTGGCAATCGGGCCGCTGATCGATTGCTGGGGATTCGGTGCCGGAGTTGCCCGCCACAACGCCCCTTCCGACGCAGAAATCGCTGCGGCGCTTGAAGTATCAGGGCAGGAGCGGACGCTCAGCCTGCAACCGGGCGGGCTGACGAAATCCACGGATCGCGCCGGAGTTTACCTGTCCGGCATCGGCAAGGGTTACGGGGTGGACCGCGTAGCTGCCGCTGTCGAATCGCTTGGCCTGACCGATTACATGATCGAGATCGGCGGCGACCTTTATACCTCGGGGCGCAACGCGCAGGGCATGTCATGGCGTATCGGGATCGAGACCCCGGATGCTGTAGGCCGCTCGGTGCTGAAAGTGGTGAGCGCGTCGAATATGGGCATGGCCACCTCGGGTGATTATCGCAATTATTTTGAGCAGGACGGGGTGCGTTATTCCCATCTGATCGACCCGCAAAACGGCCGGCCGATCACCCATCGCACGGCCTCTGCCTCGGTCATGGCTGAGAATGCGATGCTGGCGGATGCCTGGGCAACGGCCATGCTGATTTTGGGCCGTGAGCGCGGGCTGGAGATCGCGCAGCGGAACAATCTCGCCGTGCTCTTCGTTGAGCGCAACAGCAGCGGCTCCAAGCCGTTCACCATCACCCAAAGCCCGCGCTTCTCTGAATTGCAGGCCTGAGTTCACCCAGGGATCACGTCATGAGTACATTCCTCTTCGCATTTGGCCTGCTGATGCTGGTCATGCTGGGTATGTCTCTGGGCGTGATCTTCATGGGCCGGACGATCAAGGGAAGCTGCGGCGGGCTGAACGCGATTTCCGGTGCGGATCGCTGCATGGTGTGCAGCAAGGAAATCGACCCGGACAGCCCCCTGCGCGAGCGCCTGCAATGCCCTCGCGCCCGGAAAATGCTGGAAAAAGCCGGTATCGAGGATCGCGACGCGGCCTGATATCAGGTCAGCGGGATGAACCCCACCGCCAGCAGGCAAGTCACCGCGATCAGCCCGAACAGCCAGAGTTGCCATGACGGTGCCTCTTCCTTCCAGGCGCGGCGATAACGATACCCCGCCAAGCATGCGGCAACGAAGATCAGCGTGGCAACTGGCGGAGACAGGGTCAGATTGGCCAAGGCGGCGAAAATCCTTGCATGGCGTGGAGGAAGCGTATTCTCATTGTCATAATCGCAGCCAGATATTCAAGCGTGGAGCCCGTTACATGCCCGAATCCTATCAGCCGCCTTTGCGCAAGGACAAGAATCCTGAACAGACTCACAGTCAGAGCGCTGAAACGAATTTATCCATGCAAAAAGCCGTGGTCGTCGATGTATTGAAGCGTAAGGGCGACAAGGTTTTCTCGGTACGTCCACAAGACGGCCTGCAAACCGCCGTCGAATCCCTGCGCGACAACCGGATCGGTGCGCTGATCGTCAGCGATGCGAATGGCGCACTGCTGGGGATCCTCTCCGAGCGCGACATCGTCCGCAAACTTGCAGACGCCCCCGGTCGCACTCTGGGTCACAAGGTCGAGGACATCATGACGACCCGGGTTGAGACCTGCACGCCGGATGATCCTCTGGTCTCGGTTCTGCGTCGGATGACCGAGGGCAGGTTCCGGCATATGCCGGTAATGGACGAGACCGGACTGATCGGCATCGTGACCATCGGCGACGTCGTCAATCACCGGCTGATCGAACTGGAGCATGAGGCATTGCAGCTTAAGCAACTTATTGTCGGGTGATTGGAGGCGTTCTGTTTCACTTGCGTTTCCGGGTGCGGCGTTTTTCCACCCCGCTACGGAACAGCAGGCAGGCCTGAGCTTTACAGATTTACCTTCGCTCGGAATGTTTGATCCAGTAAGTTGATTACAGGCCTGAACTGATCTAGCCTGTGGATATGCAAACCTATCCACCGCAATCCATCGCTCTTAATACTTACGACGCACGGCACCGCAACCTCGCCGCGGTTTTCGAGGCCGTGCGCTCGGCGCCGGGCCGTTCGCGGAAAGAGATCGGGCGCGATATGCCCTTCAGCCTCCAGACCATGACAAATGTCGTGCAGGAATTGCTGGATATGGGCCTGATCGAAGAAGCCGAGCACGCGGGCGGACGAGGACGCGGTTATCCTCAAAGGGGACTGCAGATCATTCCCGATCGTGGCTATGCAATCGGCATGCAGATCCGCTGGAATGCCTGCATCTTCGAACTGGTGGATCTGTCGTTTCAGGTCGTTGACAGTATTTCCTGCCCCATACAGGCCGAAGCCGAGGATGCAGAGGGCTATCTGACAGAGCTTGCCGCCGCACTTGTCGCGTTTCGGGCCGCGCATGGCAGCAAGGATATCTGGGGTATCGGCTTGTCCGGTCCGATGCCGATTGAGCTTCCGAATATTCCTCAGCACGACCTGCACCAGCCGCTCTGGGCGGATCAACGCTGGTTCAACGCATTCTTTCGCAAGGTTCCGGTCGACGCGCTTCGAAAACGGCTTCGTGACGTCAGTGATTTGCCGGTTAGGATGCTGAATAACCCGCAATCCGCGGCGCTTGCGCAGTCGGCGGCACTGCCTGAAAATCTGCGGCTTGCTTATGTTCTGGTGGGTCTGGGTCTCGGCGCTGCCTTCGCGAATGGTAGGCTTATCAGCCGTGATGTCTGGCCGCATGGCGGTGAGATCGGGCATGTCATCTATGGCGGCCGGACGCTAAGTTCGGTCCTGTCGGCTTCGGCCTTGCGTGAATCCTTGCAAATGGACCTGCCGCAAGGCGTCATGGAGGCCGAGCTTGACAGGCTTGCGCGTGAAGAGCCGCATATCTTCACGCCCTGGCTCAACGAAGCCGCGCCGATCCTGCAATTTCTTGTCAATTTCGTCGAAGCGGCAATCTGGCCGGATGGGATCGCTCTGGGCGGCTTCATTCCCGACAAGATCCTGGAACTGCTGATTGCCCGCTCACTGCCTCTGCCCGATTCCGTCGTCATGCGCGAGGGAGACCCTCGCAGGACCGTCCCGCGGCTGTTCTGTGCAACGCGCGGAGCAGCTTCGATTCCCTTTGGCGCAGCGGCAAGCGTTCTCAGCCACCGCGCCAATCCCGACTTTCCCCGATTCCTGGCCGCGCGACGCAGCCCTGACTGAGTCGTGCAAATTTATTGACCGGAACTGACTCCGCTGCTATGATCAATTAAGTTTATCAAATAGCGTGGAGGAGCAGCTATGAAGGAAACTGGGATTGGGAAAGCGGTCTTTGCCGGTCTGCATCGCCGGGACGTGCTGCGCGGAGGTGCCGGACTTGCCGGGTCGTTAATGCTTCTGCCGCAGGCGCTGCGGGCGCAGGACGCACCGAAGCAGGGCGGCACTTTGCGGATCGCCCAATCGGCGGATATTCAGCCGAACAATATCCTTGCCGGACGCGAGGGGAACAACTCCTTCCGCCATAATGTCTTCGATTCGCTGACCGTGCTGGACTCTGAAACAGGTCAGCCCCGCCCGGTTCTTGCAACCGAATGGGAATCCAGCGAGGACGGCAAAAGCTTCGTCATCCGCATCCGCGACGATGTCACCTTCCATTCCGGTCGGGCGATGGATGCCAGCGACGTGATCTTTACGCTGGAACAGGTTCTGGTTCCGGAAAACGCCTCGCAAATGCGGCCTCTGGTGCAGGAATGGACCTCGTTCGAGGCGACCGGCGATTATGAAATCACCATCACCTCGGAAAAGGCAATCGCGCCGCGTGTTTTCGACGTGCTGCAACTGGCCGTCATCGTCGACCGCGAAAGCTTCGAAGGGCTGAAGGATGGCAGTCAGGTCATCGGCACCGGCCCGTTCAAGTTCGCCAATTGGGTGCCCGGAGCCTCGGCACGGTTCGAAAAGAACGAAGATTACTGGGGCGGTGCGCCGAATCTCGATGCTATCGAAATCTCGGTCATCAGCGATCCCACGGCAATGGCCAACGCAATCCGTGGCCGCGTCGATCTGGTTGTCGGGCTGACCCCGCGGGATCAGGTCATGTTCCGGGGCGATCCGAATGTCGAGGTTTTCGAGGGACCCGGCGGCCAGTTCTTCCCGCTTGGGATCGACGTTACGGCAGCGCCTTTCGACAACAAGGCTTTGCGTCAGGCCATCGGCTATGCCATCGACCGCGAGCGGATCATCGAGCAGGTCTTCAGTGGCAGCGGCGAAACCGTCGATGTCTGGTGGCGCTCGAATGCACCCGGCTCTACCGAGGCAATCAACCGGCATTACAGCTATGATCCCGACAAGGCGCGCGAACTGATCGCCGAGGCCGGAGCCGAGGGGATCGACGTTCCGATGAATGTCATCGCTTATGGGCCGGTCCCGGCCATCTACGAGATCGTTCAGAACAACCTTCGGGAAGTCGGGCTGAATCCGACCGGCCAGATCATGGAAACGGCCGCTTTCGACCAGGGCCAGACAGCGGGCGAGCTTGGGCCGGTTTTCATGCAGGTGCATGGGCTTCAGGGCTTTTCGGCAGCAACGTTGGTGGATGCTTTCCCCGCGCTGCGTCCCGGCAATCCGTCGAAATTCGACCCGCCACGCTATCGCGAACTGAAGGACGCACTTCAGGCAGCGCAGGGGGAAGAGGACTTCGCCGCCGCGCTGACCGAGCTGGCAGAGTTCATGCTGGACGAGGCCTTCAGCCATGTTCTGGTAAAAGCCCCGCCGATTCATGCCAAGCAGCCCGCTCTGAGCGGTCTGATCTATGACAATGTCGGCTATCTGCACCTCGGCAGCGCCTGGTTGGGCTGATGCTTGGCTTTCTGGCGAAAAGGCTGCCCTCGGTTGTCCTGATGCTGCTTGTCACCGCGGTGATTGCTTTCTTCCTGCCACGGCTAGGAGGAGGCGATCCCGCGCAGGTGATCGCAGGTCCGGATGCGACCCTCGAACAGGTTCAGGCGGTGCGCGAACAGATGGGGCTGGACCGTCCCATGATCGTGCAGTTCGGCGACTGGTTGGGCAATGTCATGACCGGAGATCTTGGCACCTCGCTGATTTCGAACCGGCCCGTCGCGCAGCTGATCGGTGCGCGGCTGAGCAGCACGCTTGAACTGGCAATCGCGGCATCATTGCTGATGATTGTGCTGGGGATCGGGCTTGGCATTCTGGCCGGTTCCGCCCGCAAGGGGCCGGGCCGTGCGATGATCGACAGTTCGCTCAGTGTACTGCTGGCGACACCGCCTCATGTGACGGGCCTGATCCTGATCCTCGTGCTGGGAATAAGCTGGCAGCTTCTGCCGGTCTCGGGCGAGGTTTCGGTGCTGGACGATCCGCTGACGGGTCTGACTTATCTGATCATGCCCGCCTTCGCGCTTGCCTTGCCGCAGGCCGCGATGATCGCCCGGCTGATTGCCGCGCGGATGGCGCAGGTCCGGCAAGAGGAGTTTGTCGATCTGGCCATCGCCAAGGGCGTCCCGCGCAGACGGATCGTGATCAGCCATATCCTGCGCAACTCGCTTGGCACGGCAGTTATCGCAACGGGCATCCGTATTGGCGAGATCCTTGCCGGGGCCGTCGTGATCGAGGCGATCTTTGCCCGTCAGGGTTTAGGCATGTTCGCCGTTACATCAATCTCATCGCGGGATTACGAGGTCGTTCAGATCATCGTTCTCTTTGCCGTGGTCATCGCTGTGGTGGTGCATTTCATCTCTGAAATCCTGCTGGCGGCACTTGACCCACGTATTCGACTGGACGCGTGATGAATTCAGCAAACGCCATCCAAGGCAAGCCGCGCCGTATCCGGCTTGGCGCCGGCATGGGCCGCTATCTGGCCGCTTTCTCAACCCCACGCGGGATCATTGGCGGCGGTTTGCTGGCGATCCTGATCCTCGCCGCACTGGCCGCACCACTGATCTTTCCCGGCGGCGTCGATCAGCAATCCCGCGACAGCTTTCTGCCGCCGTCAATGGCACATCCATTCGGCACGGATGAGCTGGGACGGGATATTTTCGTGCGCTGCATCTTTGCGCTGCGCATCTCGATCAGTCTCGTTGTGATCGCGGTGCCTGTCGCGCTTGTCATCGGCACGCTGATGGGATTGTCGGGCGCCATATCCAAGTGGCTTGGCGATGCCTGTCAGCGGATCTTCGATATCATCCTTGGATTTCCGAGTCTTGTTCTGGGCATCTGCATCGTCATCGCGATCGGCCCCGGATGGTTGTCCTTGGCCGTGACCATCGTGATCTTTTCGCTTCCTCAGTTCGGGCGTCTCGCACGCGGTGCATTACTGACAGAGCAAGGCAAGGAATATGTACTGGCCGCACGCGTTCTGGGCGTCAGCAAGGGCAAGATCATGACGCGGCATATCCTGCCCAACGCGCTCGATCCGATCCTTGTACAGGCATCATTGTCGATGATTGCCGGGATATTCGTCGAGGCCGCGCTGTCGATTGTCGGACTTGGCATTCAGCCACCGACGCCATCACTGGGAACACTGCTGAATGTAGGCATTCGCTATATCTATGCGCAGCCCATGTACACCGCCGGACCCATCCTGCTGCTGCTGTTGCTGGCGCTTGCTTTCAACCTGATCGCCGATGCGCTGAACGCCACGGTTCTGAAGGAGAGGAGAGACTGATGAGTTCCGAGACCCTTCTTGAAGTCCGCGACCTCGTTGTCAGCTTCGGACAGCCGGGCAAAGAACTGCGTGCGCTCCATAACGTATCGTTTGGCGTGCAGAAAGGCCGCATCCTCGGCATCGTCGGGGAATCCGGATCGGGCAAGTCGCTGACAGCAAAATCGATCATGCGCATGGTCCCGGAAGGCGGCCAGATCGCGCAGGGCGCAATTTCGCTGCAGGGACGTGAGCTGACCACCCTGCCAGAGGAAGAGATGCGGGCGGTGCGGGGACGCGATATCGCAATGGTATTTCAGGACCCGCAAGCCGCGCTGAACCCCGTCAAAACCATAGGGTGGCAGATTGAGGAAGCGCTGATCGTCCACGGTCATCCCAAAGCCAAAGCCCGCGAACGCGCATTGGAACTGCTCCGGCAGGTCGGCATTCCCGATCCGGAAAAGCGGATCGACGAATTTCCGCATGAGTTTTCCGGTGGCATGCGGCAAAGGGTGGTGATTGCCATCGCGCTTGCCAATTCCTCATCCCTGATCATCGCCGATGAGCCGACCACCGCGCTTGATGTGACCATTCAGGCGCAGGTGCTGCGGCTGCTGGTCGATCTTCGCGACAGGCTGGGTGTTACCGTGGTGCTGATCACACATGACATGGGCGTCGTGGCCGAACTTTGCGACGATGTGATCGTCATGTATGGCGGCCGCGTGATCGAACGCGGCACCGTTCCTGATGTTTTCGCGGCACCTCAGCATCCCTATACCCGTGCGCTTCTGCGCTCGATGCCACGGATCGAAGGCCACAAACAATCGCGCCTGCCCGCTATTCCCGGTGCAACACCTGCCCTTGCCAACCTTCCCGGAGGCTGCGCCTTTCATCCGCGCTGTCCGATGGCGGAGGATATTTGTGGGCAGCTATTGCCCGAACTGCAGGTCATTCCCTCGCACCCGGGAATCGAATCCGCCTGCCTGATCGCGCAGCGCGAAGGCGGCTTACCGGATGATCCCGCCCCCAACGAAGAGGCGGATAGCCATGCCGCACATGCAGATCGCCCTGTCGAGCCGATCCTCGAACTCAGGGATCTCCGCGTCGATTTCGGCTCAAAACGTCGTCTGCTGCGCCGCGAACCGCCATTCTTTGCGGTGGACGGTGTCAGCCTGAAGGTCAGGCCGGGTGAGACCGTCGGGCTGGTCGGGGAATCCGGCTGCGGCAAAACCACCGTGTCGCGCGCCGTTGTCGGCATCAACCCTGTTTCCAGCGGGACGATCACAGTCGCAGGCAAGGACGTCACGGATTTTGATGCCGCAGCCACGGGTCATGTCCGGCAGACCGTGCAATATGTCTTTCAAGACCCCTATGCGTCGCTGAACCCGCGCCTGACCATCCGGCAGATCCTCTCGGAAGCACTGGAACAGCGCGGCCTGCCAGCGGCGCAACGCGAGGCCGAATGCCGCCGTCTCATGATGCTGGTCGGGTTGGAGGAAAGCTATCTCGACCGCTATCCGAAAGCGTTCTCGGGAGGTCAGCGTCAGCGTATCGGCATCGCCCGTGCCCTTGCGGTCGAGCCGAAGGTGCTGATCTGCGATGAGCCGGTTTCCGCGCTTGATGTCTCGATTCAGGCGCAGGTCATCAATATCCTTGCCGATCTGCGCGACAAGCTGGATCTGGCGGTGCTGTTCATTGCCCATGATCTTGCCGTCGTCCGGCACCTGTCCGACCGTGTTGCAGTGATGTATCTGGGCCAGATCGTCGAGGAAGGCCCCGCCGAAGAGGTCTATGCCAATCCGCGCCATCCCTATACGGCGGTGCTGATGTCATCGACGCCGCGTCCGGAACCGGACCCCGAGGCGATGAACCGCAAGGCAATCCTGAAAGGCGATCCGCCGAACCCCCGCACTCCGCCATCGGGATGCCGTTTCCGCACACGATGCCCGATCGGCCCGGCAGCGCGGCCCGATCGCCGGATTTGCATGGACACACCGCCATCTCTGGCAGGTCCGCAGGGGCATGTTTCCGCCTGCCATTTCCCGGAAGAGGCCGCACAGGTGGCCATGACAGCCAGCAAGAGGCAAATCGCATGACCCAACGCCCGAATATTCTGTGTCTGGTCAGCGAAGACTGCCCGCCCTGGCTTGGCGCTTACGGCGATCAACATGCAGCGACGCCGAATATCGACCGCCTCGCCCGCGAAGGCATCACTTACGATGCGGCCTTCTGTACCTCGCCTGTCTGTGCGCCCTCGCGCTTCGCAATCCTGACAGGGTGCCACGCCGAAAGTTGCGGCCCGGCTCATCACATGACAGCAAGCGCACATTGGTCGGCCGAGCTTCTGACCTGCCCCGAGGTGCTGCGGGCACAGGGCTATTACTGCACCAACAATTCCAAGACGCATTACAATTGCGATATCGACCCGCATGCGATCTGGCACGAAAGCAGCAGCAAGGCGCATTGGCGCAACCGCCCGGCCGGAGCGCCGTTCATGGCGATTTTCAACACCATGCTGACCCATGAATCCTGCATGTTCGACCAGCATTCCGGTGCCGTAAAGCCGGATGACGTGACCCCGCCCGCCTATCTGCCCGACAGCGAGGCGATGCGGGAGGTCATGGCAAGCTATTACAACCGCATCGCAGAGATGGATCGGTATATGGGCGAACGCCTGCACGAGTTGGAAGAAGACGGCCTGCTCGATGATACGATCATCCTCTATTATTCCGATCATGGCAGCCCGCTGCCACGCTCAAAGCGGTTCTGCTACGATGAGGGGCTGCGCGTGCCGCTGATCGCTCGTATCCCCGCCAAATGGCAGCACCTGTCACCCCATCAAGCAGGATCACGCGTGGCCAGCCCGGTTTCGCTAATCGATCTTTTCCCGACCATCGCGGCCCTCGTCGGGACGGGTGTTCCTGACTCGGTTCAGGGTCAGCCCTTCCTCGGCGCGTCGGTCCAACCGCGGAACTTCGCCTTCTCGGGCCGCAACCGGATGGATGAGCGCAATGACATGGTGCGGACGCTCAGAAGCGCCCGGTTCAGATATATCCGCAATTACGACCCGCACCGGATCTGGGGGCAGCATTATGCCTTTGCGTGGGAGGGTGCCGGCTATCAGGATTATGAGCGACGCTATCTTGCCGGTACTCTGTCACCCGAGCAGAAACGCTTCTGGCAGACGAAACCGGCAGAGGAACTCTATAATCTCGCGGATGATCCGGATGAGGTCCATAATCTTGCCGACGATCCTGCCCACGCAGAAATGCTGATCGCCATGCGGCAGGGATTGGACGATTATCTGATCCGTATCAACGATAACGGCTTCATTCCGGAAGGCATGGCGCCGCAAGGTTGGCATCAAAGTCGTGCGCCCGGTCGATATCCATTGCCGCAAGTCCTGAAGCTGGCCGGACAGGCGATCAGTCGCGACCCGTCCAATCTGGAAAATTTTCTGAAATATCTCACTGACCCAGAACCGGTGCTTCGCTATTGGGCGGCTCAGGGTGTCCTGATGCTTGCCACCGAGGGCCATGATCTGCCGACCGAGGTAAGCAGTATCTTCGAATCCGAACAGGATCTGCATATTCGCATCTCCCTTGCCGAGGCGCTTGGGCAGGCCGATCCCGAACCCCATATCCGCTTCCTGACGCAGATCGTCGCCGGAACCGCCCTGCCCAGGCTGCGCCTTCGTGCGATAGAAGCGCTGACATGGCTGCCGCCGCACCCGCAAATCTCACTGGCAGCCGTTACCGCCGCCGCCAATGATTCCGACGAATATATCCGCGGTGCTGCAGAATATCTGCGCCTGAAACTCACTGACGAATATCGGCCAAACAGCCCGGTTTTCCGCTTCGACATGCCCCTTTCACATGGCCATTCCGGCCTTGAGGTCATTGCTCCAGCACCGAAACATCGTGTGCAGGGCAGCTTGTCGGGAAATGGCATCGGACGTTAGCCAACGACCCTATCCCTGCGGCGTCATCGCCTTGCGTTGCCGGTTTCGCTCCAGCCCCAGTTGACGTTCGCGCCAGATGATCAGGATCCCCGCGAGGATCACCAGAGAGGCGCCTGCCAGCATGACCGGCGTGGCGATCTCGTCGAAGAACAGCCAGCCGATTGCAACTGACAGGATCATCGAAACATATTCGAACGGCGCGATCAGCGAGGCCTCACCGAAGCGATAGGCCGAGGTCAGGAAGATCTGCCCAAGCCCTCCAAGCAGGCCGGTCAGGACCAGCAGGGCAAGCGTTCCCGCATCGGGCATGACCCATCCGAAAGGCAGGGTCAGCAGCCCGATGACCGAGGCCGATACAGAGAACCAGAACACGATGGCCGAGGTCTGTTCTTCCTGAACCAGACGCCGGATGAAGATCTGCGCCAGTGCCGCGCAGGCCGCTCCGCCAAGGGCCAGCACCGCGCCAAGGCTCCGCGCCAGATCGGTTTGCGCCGCGCCCAGTCCGATCTGGGGCGACAGGACGATCAGCACACCGGTCAGCCCCAGACCGACCATTGACAGGCGGAACAGCCGGACATTTTCGCCCAGGAACATCGCCGCGAAAATGACCACCAGCAGCGGTGCGGCATAGCCTATGGCGACGGCCTCGGGGAAGGGCAGCAAAGCAAGCGCCGAGAAATTCAGCCCCATAGCCGCAGTGCCGATAATCCCGCGATAGAAATGCCCCATAGGTCGGAATGTGCGCAGCCCCACCGATAATTCACGACGCCAGAGCAGCCAGATCAGGATCACCGGGATCGCGAAAAAGGACCGGAAGAAGACCTGCTGGCCCGGCGGCACGCCGACGCCACCTTCCGAGGTCGATTTGATAATGGCCGCCATCACCGTGAACACTGTCACGCTAGCGCATTTCAGCACGATGCCGCGAATGGGGCTGTCCATGCAAGAAGCCTTCCCGGAGTATTCTGAGGCAGGGCCGCATCCACCGCCTGAGCGGAGATCCAGACAGAACCGACCTAGCGCCCGGCCACAAACTTCACAACCCCGTTGATCGGGGCGTCATGCCCGGCGTCGCCTATGCGTGCAACCGGACCGGGCTTATCAAATCCTTGCCCGCGAAAAACGCGGCCAGATTATCGACTGCAAGCTGAGCCATCGCCTCCCGCGCCTCATAGGTGCCCGAGGCGTGATGCGGCGACAAAGTCACATTCGGCAGCGAGGTCAGGGCCGGGTCCGGCGACGGCTCATTCATGAACACATCGAGCGCGGCATGGCCAAGCATCCCGCCGTTCAGCGCCGCGATCAGCGCGGGTTCATCGACGACCGGTCCTCTGGCGATATTGACCAGCAGACCCTCCGGCCCAAGCGCATTCATGATCCCGGCCGAGATCAGCCCCTCTGTATCCGGCCCGCCTGCGACTGTGGCCATCAGCACATCAGAATCGCGGGCCAACTGCATCAGATCCGGCTCAAATCGCCATGCCACGTCTTTCCGGCGACGGTTCCAATAGGCGATCTTCATGCCGAATACCCCGGCCCGCTCGGCCACGGCGGAGCCCAGGGACCCCATTCCCACGATTCCCAAATGGCTGGATTTCAGGCTGCGCTGAAGCGGGAACATACCATGCCGCGCCCATTCTCCGCTGCGCACATAGGCATCCGCCGCCAGAAAAGATCTGCGCCCGGCCATCATCAGCAAAATCGCCATATCCGCCACATCGTCGCGCAAAGCGGGCGAGGTATTGGTCAGCGCAATGCCACGCCGTGCCAGCTCATCGGCGGGCAGACCGTCATAGCCGGCGGTTGTGCAGCTTATCACCTCCAGCTTCGGCAATGCCGCGAGCATCTCAACCGTCGCCCGCATATTGCCGTTTACCAGCATTGCGCGGCATTCCCCGGCGTTTTCTTTCAGGAAAGAGATGGATCTGTCGCTGACATCCCACCGTATCAGCCGATACTCAGCCTCCAGCCCGGAAAGCAGCCGCGAGGGCGGTGTCGTCATTGTCAGAAGCTGGGGTCTTTGCATCACAGAATCCGTTTGTGAAGGCGCGGAGTCTCAGGCGAGGTAATGGGCCAGACTATCCTCGATGTTGTGCAGCAGCGCAATGCGGGCACGGCAAACGGGCCTTGCGCCGATTGTCAGATCCGCAGCACCGCCGCCAGACACAGCGCCATTCCCAGAAGGGCAAGGGTTTCCAGACCGATCAGAATCAGATTGCGGGGACCCGCCGCGAAGATCCGGGCAAGCGCGGTGCGCACGCCAAGCGCGGCAATCGCGGTCAGCAGCATGAAGCGAGATGTCCCCGACACGCCGGTCAGCAGCCATTCGGGCAGAAGAACCAGATTGCGCAGCACCATCAGCAGAATGAACGCGATGACAAAGCCGGGCAGACGCACCGCTCCTCCGCTGTCCGACCGAAAGCACAGCCCGACGAAGATCAGCACCAGCGGAAGCATCGAGACACGCAGCAGCTTGGTGAAAGTCGCGATCTCACCGGCCTCTTCCCCGATCGAGTAGCCTGCGCCCACCACCTGCGCCACATCATGAATCGTCGCGCCTATCAGATAGCCGCTTTCAAGTTCGCTCAGCCCGAGCGCAGCAAACAGGATCGGATACAGCACCATTGCCAGCGTCGAAAGGGCGGTAACGCCGATCACGGTAAACAACACATCCTGTTCGCGGACCAGCCGTTTCGGCAAGGCCGCCGCGATGGCCAACGCCGCCGACGCCCCGCAAATCGCCACCGACCCGCCGGTCAAAAGGCCGAATGCAAGGCTGCGCCCCATCAGCCGCGACAGGCCGATCCCGACGGCAAGTGTCAGGCTCAGCATGACGATCACGCCCAGTATCGCCCCAAAACCCAGTTGCGAGATGTCCGCGAAGGTCAGTTGCAGCCCCAGCAGAGCGACCCCTATCCGCAGCACGGTCCCGGAACAGAAACCGATGCCCGGCCCGGTGCTTGGATTATCCGCCATGAAGTTGAACGCCATGCCGATCAACAGCGCGAACAGCATTGCCGGAGCACCGTAATGCTCTGACAGAAAACTGGCGGCGAGGGCGATTGTGGCTGAAAGGACTACGCCGCCCTTCAGCCGCGAGATGGGGGGAAGAAACGCGGAGCCTCCCGGTTTTACCGGCTCAGGCGCGGACATGGCACGGCACCGGGCGATGGCGGGGCAGATCGGCGGGGATCGGAAAATCCTTCTGCAACTGAGATGATATCACGATCCGTTTTCCTGCAGTTTTCCTCTGTGGGGGAAACTTGCGTAAGTCTTTGCCCGGATGCAAGAAGAATGATCCGCCCGATCACGCCACGCCGGCATCCAGCGGAGCAGCCCGTCAAGGATACGCCCGGTCGCATTTCCGTCGCCGAAAGGGTTTCGCGCGACGCTCATTTTCCGATAGGCAGCCGGATCGGTCAGCAGGGTCGCGGCACCGTCAATGATACGTTTACTGTCTGTGCCGACCAGCCTGACCGTTCCCGCGGCCACCGCCTCGGGTCGCTCGGTCCGGTCGCGGATGACAAGGACGGGTTTGCCCAGGGCCGGCGCCTCTTCCTGAATGCCGCCGGAATCGGTGATAATCAGCGCTGCCCGGTTCATCAGGCGGATAAAGGGCAGATAATCCAGCGGTTCGGTCAGGACAATATTCGGCCGGTCCGCAAGCAGCCTTGTCACCGGATCGCGAACATTCGGGTTGAGATGCATCGGAAAAATGATCGTCACATCCGGAAAAAGATCGGCCAGCCGGGCCAGAGCGCCGCAGACCCGTTCCAGCCCGCGCCCGAAGTTTTCGCGGCGATGCCCGGTAACCAGAACGATCCGGCGATCCGGGGCAACCGATGGCAGCGACGCATCCAGAGACGCACACAACCCTGCATCCGCGTCGATCCGCCGCGTCATCTGAAGCAGCGCGTCGATCACCGTGTTCCCGGTGACATAAATCGCTTCTGCCGGGATATTTTCACGCAGCAGATTGTCGCGCGCGCCCTCTGTCGGGGCGAAATGCAGTGCCGAGAGCGCACCGCACAGCCTGCGATTGCCCTCTTCCGGCCAAGGTGCGTAAAGATCGCCGGTCCGCAGCCCGGCCTCGACATGGCCAATGGGGATCTGTGCCTGATAGGCAGCAAGCGATGCCGCCAGCGTCGTGGCAGTATCGCCGTGGACCAGCACGATATCGGGGCAAATATCGCGCAGCACCGGCTGAAGCCCGGTCATCATGGACGCCATCATCTCCGGCAGAGCCTGTTTCTGCCGCATGATATCCAGATCGGCGTCAGGCGTGATGCCGAACAGATCAAGCACCTGATCCAGCATTTCCCGGTGCTGAGCGGTCACACAAACCGCGCTGTCAAATCTTGTATCTGCCGAGAGCGCCTGGACGACAGGAGCCATCTTGATGGCTTCCGGGCGGGTTCCAAAGATCGAAAGGACACGCATCCGTCGCGCTTCATCCTGTCATCATGGTTAGCGTGCCGAAAACTGGCGGCGATCACTGAGCATGTTTTTCGGATTACGCGCGAAAGATTAAGCAAAGGTTGATGGCTTTGCTGGATTCCGGGAATGAATACGGAAGTTGCGCAATCGGGAGAAGCTGATCTTGTATCTCAGGCTTATTCCGAAAGGCCCTGAGTGACAGCTATCACCGCAAGGCAGTCGCCGCTTTGCACGAGACCGAGGAAATGCCGGGCGGCGAGGATGCCGTCACGATTGGCCCTGACCTCGACCGGGGCGACGCCAGTGCGGTCGGGTGCCCAGATATGCGCTATTGGCTGACCTGCCGTGACCGGGTCGCCCAGATCGACAAGCATATGCAACAGCCCGTCGCGCTCCGCGAAATGGAAACATTCGTCGCCGGGCATGTCCAGCATGGTACTTTCGCCCGCCTCGATCTGACCTGTCAGGATTCCCGTGTGGCGCAGCAGGTTCTTTGCCCCCCGGATGGCGATCTCTGCCGTCCGCGCCGAGGCCGTGCCGCCACCGCCCAGTTCGGTCGTCACGAACACCTTACCCTGAACTTCGACGGCAGTATCGAACATCCCAACCGCGTCGATTTCCAGCATCATCATCGAATACGGTGCGCCAAATGCCTTCATCGCGGCCACGCACTTGCTCTGCTGGTCCTTGTCTTCCAGATAATGCGCAGCGGCATAGGGCAGGAAATCCAGCGTTTTCCCGCCCGAGTGGAAATCAAGCACAATATCCGCCATTGGCGTCAGCACATCGTTGAAATAATTCGCAATCTTCTGGCTCACCGTGCCGTCAGGACGGCCCGGGAAGGCACGGTTGAGGTTCACACTGTCGATGGGACTGACCCGCGTGCCTGCCCGGAAGGCGGGATAATTCATATAGGGCACGATAATCACCCTGCCAGAGACCTGTTCAGGCGCGATCTCCCAGGCAAGCTGCTGAAGCGCGATGGGACCCTCATATTCGTCGCCGTGATTGCCTCCGGTCAGCAGGGCGGTCGGGCCTTGCCCGTTCGCGATCACCGTGATCGGGATCATGACGCTGCCCCAGGCACTGTCATTGCGGCTATAGGGCAGACGCAGGAAGCCGTGATGCTTCCCCTGCCCGTCGAAAGGAATGGTCGGACGGATCGGATTCGCCGTCATGACTTCACCAGCATCTTGCGAGGCAGGTTGCAGAATGTTTCCGCAGCGCCCTCGGTGATGATGATCGACTCGGTGGTCTCATAGCCCCAATCGTCCATCCAAAGGCCGGTCATGAAATGGAAGGTCATGCCCGGTTTCAGCTCGGTCCGGTCGCCGCGGCGAAGCGACATGGTGCGCTCACCCCAGTCCGGCGGATAGGACAGGCCGATCGGATAGCCGGTGCGGTTGTCCTTGACGATACCGTAGCGGTCCAGAACGGTGAAGAATGCCGCCGCGATATCTTCGCAGGTATTGCCCGCCCGCGCGGCCTCCAGCCCGGCATCCATGCCCTCCAGCACCGCCTTTTCGGCGTCGAGCATCTTCTGAGGCGGCTTGCCCAGAAAGATCGTGCGCGACAGGGGGCAGTGATAGCGCTGATAACAGCCGGCGATCTCGAAGAACGTGCCTTCATTCACCTTCATCGGCATGTCGTCCCATGTCAGATGAGGCGCCGCCGCATCAGGCCCCGAGGGCAGAAGCGGCACGATGGCCGGATAATCCCCGCCATGCCCTTCCCATTCGTCATAGCGCAGACCGGCATCATAGATTTCCGCCACCAGATCGCATTTGCGCATCCCGACCTCAACCTTGTCGGCGATGCGGCGATGCATACGCTCGACCAGTCTTGCGGCCTTGCGCATATAGGACAGTTCCTCTTCAGACTTCACCGCGCGCTGCCAGTTCACCAGCCCGATCGCATCCAGAATCTGCGCCTCGGGCAGACCGTGAACCAGCCGTTCATGCGCCTTGGCCGAATACCAGTAATTATCCATCTCGACCCCGATAAAGCCGCGATGCCAGCCCCGGTCGGCCAAGGTCGCCCAAAGATAATCCATCGGGTGACGTTCGACCGACTGCACATAGTAATCGGGATAGCCGATAATCGCGCTTTCATCCTCCATCCAGACGGTACGCAATGCGCCAGCGGCGTCCTGACCGCGACCGAACCAGATCGGCAGGCCCTCGGGACCGATGATCACGCATTGATGGACATAGAAGGACCAGCCGTCATAGCCAGTCAGCCAGGCCATATTGGACGGATCGCTGACGATCAGCAGATCCAGCCCCAGTTTCGCCATGCTGTCGCGCGTCAGCCTCAGGCGACGCTCATATTCGGCGGTCGAAAATCGTTCCGGAGTCCTTTGCAGTTTAGGCATTGGGGTGGTCTTTCGAAAACGCGGCAAGCGCGTGGGTTGCGATGGCGGTGTCCTGCACGCCGGTGCCAGTCAGATCGGCGATGGTGATCTGATCCGGTGCGGTCCGGCCCGGATGCTGGCCGGTGATGATCTGGCCGAGTTCGGGAATTTCGGTCGTATCGGTGATGATTCCGGCACTGAGCGCGGCTTCCAGTTCGCCCAGTGACCGGGTCTGACTGACGCGGTCGGCGACATAGAGATCGGCCCGGTCGAAGCTGAGCGGGTCCAGCTCATTCTTGCCGCCCTGATCGCTGCCCATCGCGGTGACATGCTGGCCGGGCCGTAGCCAGTCCGCCCTGAGGATCGGCTGGCTGGCCGGAGTCGTCGTCACGATGATGTCCGCCCATGAGGCAGCCATGCCGGGATCGGGTTCGGCCCGGACACTCAGCCCGTCGCCGTCCAGTTCGGCGGCCAGCTTCGCCGCCTTGGCCGGATTGCGAGCCCAGATCATCGCCTCGGATATGGGCCGCACCAGACGCAGCGCCTGTAACTGCATCCGCGCCTGAAGCCCCGCGCCGAATATCGCGGCGCGGCTGGCATCCTTGCGCGACAGATATTTCGCGGCCACGCCTCCGGCGGCGGCTGTGCGGATGTCGGTCAGATAGCCATTATCCAGCAGCACCGCCTGCACCCGCCCGGTCTCCGAGGACAGCACCACCATCAGCCCCGAGGTCGAGGGCAGCCCCTTCGCAGGATTGTCGAAGAAACCGGGGCTGATCTTGACCGCGAAGCCCGGCAGGCCGGGAACATAGGCGGTTTTCACATCCACCTCGCCATTCACATCGGGCATATGCATGGACAGGACCGGCGGCATCTCGACACCACCTTCGGCCAGCCGGGCAAAGCCCCGTTCGATCACCGAGATGGTTTCGGCGTCCAGATGAATCCGCTGCCGAAGCTGGTCTTCATGCAGGATCAGGATATCGCTCATATCTCACCCTTTACGATAGCGGCGTGACGAGCAGGGTCGATATTTCCGCCCGACAGGATCAGCACCAGAGGGCTGTCGGCCTTCAGCTTGCCCGCCAGAACCGCCGCAGCGCCAACTGCCGCAGCCCCTTCGACGGTTTCGGCATCCTCGACCGCCAGATGGCGGATACCGGCGGCGATCTCGGCTTCGCTGAGCAGGATCAGATCGTCCATCAGATCGCGGACCATGCGGAATGTATAGCGGTTCGCGGTTCCGATCCCGCCACCCAGACTGTCGGCAAGTGTCTCAAGCTCTTCGACCTCGACGGGCTGCCCGGCATGCAGGCTTGCGGCCATCGCCGCACCGCGCTTCATGCTGATGCCGATAATACGAATATCCGGGCGCAGCGCTTTCGCCGCAAGGGCGACGCCCGCCAGCAGACCTCCGCCGGAAAGCGGAACGGCAATCGCCCCGGCATCCGGGACCTGGTCGAGGATCTCCAGCCCAAGCGTTCCCTGCCCAGCGATCACATCCGGATGATCGAAGGGCGGGATCAGAGCAAAACCCTCATCGCGTTGCAGGCGACGCGCCTCTTCAAAGGCCTGATCCTGAGACATGCCGGTGACGCGGGCCTCTGCGCCAAGCGCATTGATCGCGTCCAGCTTATTCTGCGGCACCAGCTTCGACACGCAGATCACCGCAGGCAGCCCCAACTGCCGCGCCGCATGGGCAAGCGCCCGGCCATGATTGCCGGTCGAGGCCGTCGTCACCCCGGCCACATCCCCAAGCCGGGCCACCGCATTCGAGGCCCCGCGCAGCTTGAACGCTCCGGTTTCCTGACGGTGCTCGCATTTCAGCCAGACCGGCCCGCCCGCCAGACCCGAAAGCGTCGCAGATGGTTTCACCGGCGTCACCCGCACCATGTCACGGATGCGCCCGGATGCGGCCTGAATATCTTCGAACGTGATATCGCCGGGTTCTACCATGTGCGCACCTGAAACAACCGCCCCGGTCCCTGTGCCGGAATTCGTGCCTGATCCAGCATCGACCAGAACAGGGCCAGATTGGAGCTGATCACCGGCTTGCCTAACCGCTCCTCGATCCGTTCGATGACCGATACGGCAGGCAGCGCCGTGCAGGACATGAACAGCGCCTGCGCCTGAGGATGATCGGCTTCGGCGGCGAAGCTGATAATCCGCTCGGCCGGAAGCAGGGCCATGTCGCGATCATCCTCGAACCCCATCGAGTGGCGGCGCACGACGTTCAGCCCGTGTTCCGCAAAATAATCTCCGACCAGATCGGCCGTCGTGACCAGATAGGGTGTCATCAATGCCACACTGCTTACGCCGAGGGCCTGAAATCCGCGCAGCGCCGAATTCGCCGGAGTTGAAACCGGCGCACGCTCGCCCAGAGATTGCTGCACCTTATCACCAAGCACAGCAGCGGCGGATGTACAGGCGAAACCGATCCCCTCAAGCGCAACGCCGGGCACCAGCAGATCCGCCGCATCGCGCAGACGGGGGCCGGTCTTCAGCAGATTCTCGCGCGTGGTCGGATTGTCGAAGGCGATGCGGGTCACATACAGACGGCAATTATCGGGCAGAAGCCGCGCGGCATCGCCCTCGACCGTCAGATCGGTGGCGAGGGCAATCAGGCCGAAACGGTGCTGCGCAGGATCTCGCCACATGGGACGGCCCGCGCCTATACGACCAGAACCGGGCAATCCGACAGCCCGGTAACCTTATGACTGACCGACCCCAGCAGATAGCCCTCGGTTGCGCCCAGACCGCGAGAGCCGACGACGATCAGATCGCATTTCTTTTCCTTGCAGAAGGACACAATCGTGCGGGCGGGCTGACCGGCCTTGATAAAGGCGCTGACCTTTTCATGGCCGGCCTCTTTCACATGCTTCTTGGCGTAATCCGCAGCCTCACGCGCCGTATCGCGCATTTCTGCATCCAGATTGCCGCCCCGCTCGACATTGCCGCGCACCATCGACAGCGAAGCTTCCAGCATCGAGTGATGACGATACACGGTCAGCACGACAATCTGCGCATCGCAGAGCCGGGCCATGCCGATGGCCTTGTCAAGCGCACGCCATGCGCCGCGGGAACCGTCATAGGGTACGAGGATTTTTTCAAACATGAGGCACGCTTATTTTCCGAAGGCCAGGTCGCGCAGGAACAATGCGATCTGCGGGAAGAAGATCAGCAACACCGCGACGGAAAGCAGAATGAAGATGAAGGGCGGCGTCCCCTTGATGACCTCAAGATAGGGCCGCTTGAAGACCGCAATCGCGGTGAAGATATCGCAGCCGAAAGGCGGTGTGGCAGAGCCGATGGCAACCTGCAGGGTGATGATCGTCCCGACAAGCACCGGGTCCAGCCCGACCGACTGCACGACAGGCGCGAAGATCGGCACGAAAATCAGGATCACGACAATCGGATCGACGAACATGCAGCCGACAAAGAATGCGACAGAGATCGTAAACAGGACACCATATTGCCCCATTTCATCAATCCCGATCCCGCCCAGAACCGCCTGCGGGATCTGCGCGAAGCTGATGACATAGGAAAATGCCTGCCCTGCCCCGACCAGAATGAACACAACCGCCGTGATCAGCCCGGTGGATTTTGCGGTTGCGTAAAGCTGCCGGAAATTCATCTCGCGGAAAATGAGCATCTCCAGAAACAGCGCATAGAGCACACAGGCAGCGGCGGCCTCGGTCGGTGAGAAAATCCCGCCATAGATCCCGCCGATGATGATCGCCGGAAAACCAAGCGGCCAGAGCGCCCGCAGCAGGGCCTGCCCCCGCTCGGGCCAGCTTGCCTTCGGCTCGGTCGGGACATTGTTGCGGACGGCATAGACATAGGAATAGATCGAAAACAGCGCGAGGATCAGCAGGCCCGGCCCGATCCCGGCGATGAACAGCTCGGAAATCGAGGTGCCCGAGACGACGCCGTAAATGATCATCCCGACAGAGGGCGGGATCAGAAAGGCGATATCCGATGAGTTCACGATCAGCGCCAGAACGAAGCTGTCATTATAGCCCGCCTTCAGCATCCGCGGCCGCAGCGGCCCGCCCACGGCAACGACCGTGGCCTGAGTCGAACCCGACACCGCGCCGAACATGGTACAGGCTCCGGCTGTAGAAATCGCCAGCCCGCCTTTCAGATGGCCGACAAAGGCCATGACCAGATCGATCAGCCGGTTCGCGGACTGGCCACGCGTCATGATATCGGCGGCGAAGATGAACATCGGCACGGCGATCAGGCTGGCCGGACGGATTCCGGCAAGGATCTGCTGAACCATCGTTTCAAGCTGACCCAACCCGCCAAACAGCGCAACGAACCCGATCAGAGACCCTGCCAGAAGCGGGATCATCATCGGGAAACCCAGCAGAAGAAGAACGATCATCGTTCCGAAAATCGCGAGGGTCATGGCTCAGACCTCCTCTTCCGTATTGTCGCTGTAGCCCTCAAGCGTGCTGGTCGACAGCCAGATATCCTTGTCGATGACGTTCTTGATCGCGGTCAGCGCATATTGCACTCCGGTCAGGAAAAACCCCACCGGCGCCCAGACGATGATCCACCATTGCGGGATCTGCATCGCCGGTAACAGACGACCACGCCCGGCCTGATCAATGATGTAGAATACCGAATAATAACACAGCAGGAACATCGCCGCCGAGGTAACCGTCGCGATCAGAACCATCGTCGCCTTGCGCATGCCGAAGGGCATCGCGTCGAAAAAGGCCGACATGCGGATATGACGCCCATGCCGCGCCGCATAGGAAATACCCGCGAATGTGATCAGGATGATCAGGGCGCGGTTCAGCTCTTCAGAGAAAAAGAACGTATGTCCGATCACGCGGCCTACGACATTGGCCATCGTGTTCAGCGCCATCAGAAGCACACCGGCGGCCAGTAATACTGCCTCGATACGGGCGATGGCGGCATCGATGACGCCCAGAATGCCGGGAAGGCCGGATTCGTAAAGAGAATCGTCGATATCGTCATCGACACCCGCGGTCTCGGCTGCGGCGATAATGTCGGGATCGGGCTTCGGTGCGTGCCTGTCGTCAAGCGTCATGCCGCTGTGCCTTGTGCTGAAATATGGGATCTTAGGAAGATCGGGCCGGCGCGGATGCCGGCCCGATCAGTCATGTCAGCCGCAGATCAATTGGCGGCTTCAGAGGCAGCCTCAAGGTCGGCCTTCATCTGATCCAGAATTGCCTGAGCCTGATCGCCGCCGATCTCAAGGAATTCTGCCTCGACCGATTCGGCTGTCGCGCGGAATGGCGCACGCTGCTCCTCGGTCAGCTCGGTGATGGTCATAGAGGGCTTCGCCTCCATGATATTGGCCAGCGATTGCTCGGTCAGGCCGTCCTGATATTCCAGGATATAGTCGAAGGAGGCCTGAATGGCGTCCTGCACCACCTGCTTATCCTCATCCGGCAGGCCCTCATAGAAATCGAGATTGGCCATCACGGCGGTGGTGAAGTTATTGTGACCCAGCCGGGTGATGTGGTCGGTCACCTCATACATATTCGTGGATTCCACGAAGAAGGCCGGGTTTTCCTGACCCTGAATGATGCCGGTCTGCATCGCGCCATAGACCTCGCCCCACGGCAGCGGAGTCGGCGTTGCACCGAATGCCTGATAGCTTTCCACGATCAGCGGATTGGTCATCACGCGGAACTTCACCTCATTCAGATCCTCGGGCGAGGTGACGGGTTCCTGCGTGGTCATCACGACCTCGCCTTCGGGGAACATGGTCAGCAGCTCAAGCCCCTGCTCGGCATAAAGCGGCGGGAAGAGTTCCTTGATGGTTTTCGAATTGCGGAAGAAGCTGAACAGCGCATCCTGATTTTCCGGCAGCAGATAAGGCACGAAGAAGACCTGAGCCTCGGGGATCAGCGCTCCGGTAAAGCCCGGGGACTGGTCGACGAACTGGATCAGCCCGGACTGGGCCTGCTCCATGATATCGGCGGATTCGCCGAGTGTACCGAACGGGAAAAGCTGAACCTCGTGATCCGAATTCGCCTCGACCTCTTCCTTGAATTTCTGAGCGAAGATGCCCTGGACCTCTTCCAGCTGTTCCTCGAACGCGTAGCGCCAGGTATCGGCGGATGCACCGGCGGTTCCCAGCATCAGAGCGGCGACGCTGGCGGCGGTGAGGGTCTTGTAGGTCATATTACCTCCTGTTTCGGGTCGCGCAGGCAGGATGCCCTGCAACCCTGGTACTGATCATTCCGGGCAATGCCCGACCGACTGACGCCAAGACTTCGACGCAACCGGTTCCAAGTCAATTTCTATATTAAATCATTACAATTTGACCGCTCAGTGTCAAACGACCCCGGATTTCCGGGGGCGCCGGTCAGGGATCGCTGCTTAAAACCGATGCGACAATATGCAGTGCCTGTTCGAAATCGCGCATATCGGGTGCGCCAAGCGTCACCCGAAGCGCAGGGGTTGTGTCGGTCACCGCAAAGCCCGAACCCGGCGCAAGCGCGACGCCCAGTTCCAATGCGCGGGAAATCACCGCCTGTTCGCTGTATCCTGCGGGCAGCTTTACCCAACGATGCAGACCCTGCGGGAAGCCCTGCCCCCGCCCTTCAAGAATGCGCTGCGCCAGCCGGTTACGCGCGGCAAGCTGGCTGCGCTGCGCGTCCAGAAGCTGATCGGCCAGACCCGATTCGATCCAGTCCCGCGCGATCTCGGCGACCATCGGCGTTGCCATCCACGACATGGACTGATGCCGGTTCAGCGCACGTTCTGCAAGTTTTTCAGGCATGACCAGAAAACCCATGCGCAGACCGGGTGAGAGGGACTTCGACAGGCCGGTCAGGTAAAAACTGTTCTCGGGCGCGAAGCTGCTGACCGGAGGCGGCCTTCGCAGGGCAACAGGACCCAACGCGTCATTCTCGATGACCGTGATCCCGGTTTGTGCGGCTGTTTCGGCCAGAGCCTCGCGCCGGTCCCGATCCATGATCTGCGCGAAGGGTCCCGCCCCGGATGGCAGCAGAAACACCGACCGGATGCGCCCGGCCGAAGCGCGGACCGCCTCGGCAAGCGCCTCGGGGATCATGCCGCGCTCATCGCAGGGAATGCCGCGCAGCTTCATATGCATGCTGGCCGCCGCAGGACGCAGCGTGTGACAGGTCGAGCTTTCCGTGGCGATTTCGTCCCCGGGCCGGGCGATGCAGCTCAGCGCCACATACATGGCCGGAGTCGCCCCGTTCGTGATCAGAATACGCTGCGCAGGCACGACAAAACCGCACCGCGCCAGCCAGCTTGCCGCCATACCGCCGTAAAGCGACATCGTCTGACGCGGGCGGAAGGAATAGATCGCGGGATCGGGCGGATTTTCCGCAACGCGCCTGAGGCTCTCGCGCCAAGCCATCGCGATTTCGGGAAGCGCGACCGGGGTCAGCATGGACAGATCAATCGGAGGCCGGTCGGTCGGCGCTCGGAACCACGGTACCTCGATGGTCTCACGCGGGCCGGATTTCACAAAACTACCCCGGCCCACCTGACCCGAGATCAGATCGGCACGGATCAGTTCCTCATAGGCCCGGCTGACGGTCTGAACCGACAAGCCAAGCTGCCATGCCAGTTCGCGATGCGGCGGCAGGCGATCACCGGCACGCAGGCTGCCCGAATCAATCGCCGCCGCCACGCCCTGTGCAAGGCTGCGATAGGCAGGTCGGGTGATGTCTTCGCGTGTCAGGGGCCAATGCGACATTCCACCAGTGAAGCCGGGCCAGAGCCTCTTGTCCAGATTGACAAAGCCCGGCGTCGCAGGAACAAGCAGCTTATGAATGCGACCCGGCTCGATGATCGTGACATTGCCATTTTAGCGACCCTGTCCCGCGAGGGGCGGATCGCGAAAACGGATCTTGCCGCACGGGTGAACCTATCCCCGACCCCGTGCTGGGAGCGGATGAAACGTCTGGAAAAGGCCGGTTTCATCAAGGGTTATCATGCGGATATAGATCTGGCCGCGCTTGGCCCTCATGTGCAGGTTTTCGTCACGGTCGAACTGGACAGCCACCGCGCCGAAAGCTTCCAGATCTTCGAGCGGACCATCTCGCGGATGGACGAAATCACCGGATGCTGGGCGATTGGCGGCGGATATGATTATCTGATGCAGCTTGTTGCAACCGATATCGCCGCGTTCCAGAAATTGATGGACGGTCTTCTGGAGAGCCGCGCCGGGGTGCGGCGCTATTACAGCTATATCGTGACCAAGCCGGTGAAGAACGAGCCGCCGTCATCGGCGTTGCTGGGGTCCTGAATCGTCGTGCTGCTCGGTCACCTTATCCCAAGCCTGAAACCGGCCTCGGGGGAAATCTCTCTTTCCTGTGTCTGGAAAAGAGAAATCCTCTGCCGCTGCGCTGAACTTCGGTGAAATCCCCTGCCCTGCATGACGCATCATCCTTTCGACCAAGGAGGCCCCTCATGCTCGATGAACCGAAGACCGATCTGGCCAGCCAGTTGACCGATTCCGACCTGCTTTCGACCTCAGGCGATTTCGCCGGTGATGGCCGTCTGGCCGTGCGCGATCCCGCGACGGGCGATGTCGTTGCCAAGGTCACGATGAGCGACGCGACCGGTGCCCGCGCTGCCGTGGATGCCGCCCAGAAAGCGTTTCCCGGCTGGTCCGGCATGCTGCCTCAGGACCGCGCCCGGATCCTGCATCGCTGGTATGAGCTGATCCTCGCCGCGAAAGAGGACCTCGCCCGGATCATGGTCGCTGAACAGGGAAAGCCGATCAGCGAGGCACGCGGCGAAATCGACTATGCCGCCAGCTTCGTACAGTTCTATGCCGAAGAAGCGCTGCGCCCGAATATCGAGGGTGTGACCAGCCACCTGCCTGATGCCGAGATGGAGTTGTGGCGCGAACCCGTCGGCGTCGCCGCGCTGATCACCCCGTGGAACTTCCCCTGCGCCATGATCACCCGCAAGGCCGCCGCCGCTTTGGGCGCGGGCTGCACGGTGGTGATCCATCCTTCGGCGGAAACGCCGCTTTCGGCGCTTGCGCTGGCGGTGCTGGCACAAAGGGCGGGCTTCCCCGAAGGCGTCGTGAATACGGTGATCGGCGACGCGGCCACCATTGTCGGTGAATGGACCGCCGATAAGCGGGTCAGGGCGCTGTCCTTCACCGGCTCGACCGAGGTGGGGCGGCTGCTGTATCGCCAGTCCGCCGACACAGTGAAGCGGCTGGTGATGGAACTTGGCGGCCACGCGCCGTTCATCGTGTTCCAGCGCGCCGATCTGGATCGCGCCGTGGCGGAAGGCATCAAGGCGAAATTCGCCACATCCGGGCAGGATTGTCTGGGCGCGAACCGGTTCTATATCCACCGCGACGTTTATGACGAATTCTGCCGCAAATTCACCGAGGCCGTGCAAAAGCTGAGCCTCGGGCGCGGGATGGACGATCCCGATATCGGCCCTCTGATCCATGACCGTCAGATCGCGAAACAGAAGGCGCATGTTGAGGACGCCGTCGCCAAAGGCGCGAAGCTTCTGACCGGCGGTGCGGTGGATGAGGGTCTCGGGCCGCTCTTCTTCAAACCGACCGTGCTGTCCGATGTGCCGGACGATGCGGCGATCATGCGTGAAGAGACTTTCGGCCCGGTCGCGGCGTTGACCCCGTTCGACAGCGAAGAAGAGGTCTATGCCCGCGCCAATGACAGCGAATACGGGCTGGTGGCCTATGTCCACAGTCTCGATCCGCGCCGGATCTATCGCGCCACGCGTGCGCTGCAATACGGGATGGTCGCGGTGAACAGGACCAAGGTGACCGGCGCGCCGATCCCGTTCGGGGGCATGAAACAGTCGGGCGTCGGACGAGAGGGCGCAAGACAGGGCCTCGAAGCCTTCACCGAAATCAAATATGTCTGCCGTGACTGGGGTTGAGGATCACGACTTGAACAGCATCGCTGCAAAGCACCCGGCCCGGAATCAAGGGGCGCAGCCCCGCCGGGCCAGCGTCCGACCGCCCCAAGGGCGGACGCTTCTTCGCCGGTCCGCGTCGGATGGACGTTCAGCGGGATTGCGCGATAAAGCGATTTGAACAAATGTCGGCAGCGTCAGCCCGCGGTCGGAAGCTGACCCTCTGCCGCAGCAGCAATAACCGAAGAAGGAACACATCATGCTGACCAATGACGAACTCGCGAAATGGGACCGCGAGAATTTCATGCATCCCTCAACCCATCTGTCGCAATTCGCCCGTGGCGAAGCGGCGCAGCGCATCGTGACCAGCGGCGAAGGCGTGTTCATCACCGACCGCGACGGCAACCGCCTGCTGGACGGATTCGCGGGGCTGTATTGCGTCAATGTCGGCTATGGCCGCACCGAAATCGCCGAAGCCATCGCGAAACAGGCGCATGAGCTGGCTTATTACCACGCCTATGCCGGGCATGGGTCCGAGGCGAATATCACCCTGTCGAAAATGGTGATGGATCGCGCGCCCGCGGACATGGCGCGGGTCTATTTCGGGCTTGGCGGCTCGGACGCGAATGAGACGAACGTCAAGCTGGTCTGGTATTATAACAATATCCTGGGCCGGCCCGAGAAGAAGAAGATTATCAGCCGCTGGCGTGGCTATCACGGTTCGGGCCTTGTGACTGGCTCGATGACCGGGCTGGAGATGTTCCACAAGAAATTCGACCTGCCGCTGGCGCAGATCCTGCACACCGAGTCGCCCTATTACTTCCGCCGTCCCGATGCGGCGATGTCCGAGGCCGATTTCACCGCCCATTGTGTCCAGAAGCTTGAAGAACTGATCGAGACCGAAGGTGCAGACACCATCGCCGCTTTCATCGGTGAGCCGGTTATGGGAACGGGCGGCATCGTTCCTCCGCCCGAGGGCTATTGGCCCGCAATCCAGAAGGTTCTGGACAAGCACGACATCCTGCTGATCGTGGATGAGGTCGTGACGGGTTTCGGACGACTGGGCACGATGTTCGGATCGGATCATTACGGGCTGAAACCCGATCTGATCACCTGCGCGAAGGGGCTGACCTCCGCCTATGCGCCGCTTTCGGCAACCATTGTCGGCAACCGCATGTGGGATGTGCTGATGAAAGGCGCGGATGAGTTCGGCGTGCTGGGTCACGGCTGGACGTACTCGGCCCACCCCATCGGCGCAGCAGCGGGCGTCGCCAATCTCAAGCTTCTCGATGAGCTGGGTCTGGTGAAAAACGCAGGCGAGGTCGGATCCTATTTGAACAGGACCATGAGCGACGCGCTCAGCGATCACGCCAACGTCGGAGAGGTTCGCGGCGAAGGCATGCTCTGCGCGGTCGAACTGGTGGCCGACAAGGACAAGCGCGAATTCTTCCCGGCATCCGAGGGCAAGGGTGCCAAGATCGTCGGCGCGATGGCAAAGCGCGGTGTCATCGCGCGGGCCATGCCGCAGGGCGATATCATCGGCTTCGCCCCGCCGCTCTGCCTCTCGAAAGAAGAAGCCGACCAGATCGTCGAGGCCACGAAGGGCGCTATCGAGGAAATACTGGGGCGCTGAGGCGTCTACGGCATTAAATGCAAAGGCCTCGCTCCTCCGGCGGGGCCTTTTTGACGGCACAGAGAGATGCCTGTCCGGCAATGATCGCCGCTTACTTCTCCATCATATCGCGATAATAGCGGCGCAAGAACAGAATCCCGGCCACGCCGCAAATCAGCGCCAGGCCATATACATAGCTCATATCGATATATTCGGCGCGGTAGGAGTAATAGAAACCCTTCCGCGTTTCCGCGACGCTATGCACCATCGGGTTCCAGTCCAACCACGAGCGATACGGTTCAGGCACGTCTTCGTGCAGGAAGATAACCCCGGAAATCAGGAAAAGGGGGCGAGTGATCACGCTCCAGACCGAGTTCCAGATCGGGTGCTGAGAAATCAGCGTGCATAGCAGCGTACCCATGCCAAGCCCCAAAACGGCGGCTGACGCAAAGCCGTTCAGAATCAGCGGCAGATCAAAAATCGTGCGGGTTTCGAACACCATAAGGATGACCCCGATCAGCACGAAAGCAATCACTGACTGGGTCAGTACATTCAGAATGAACCGCGCCAGAATGGCATCCACGAATGTAACGCGCGGATAGTTCAGCAATTGCCGGGAATAATTGATCGCCTGTGCCACCTTGATCGAGGTGGTGGTGAACATCATCAGCGGAAGCAGGCCCGACGCGTAGAACATCGCGAAATTGCTGCCCAGAGGCGGTTGCCGGAAACCTACGGAGAAGAAAGCAACCAGCAGGCCAATCCCCAGCACCGGCTCGGCAACTGCCCAGACATAGCCGCCGGGAGAGCGCCCGTAAGTCGCGCTCATCTCACGAAGAATCAGGGCGGAGATCGTGCGGATCGTGCTGAAGCGCGGAACTTCCTTGACCGAGCGCAGCTTGCGCATATCTTCTTCGTCAAATCCCAGCTCAGCCATCGGTTCAGACCCCCATATTCCGGGTATGGCGGGCAATCGCCTCTTCCAGATCCGGGAAATAGGTGAGTTGTCCGTCCTCAAGCACCGCACCGGCGTCGCAGATCGTCTTGACGAAGCTCATTGAGTGGCTGACAAAGATCGCCGAGGAGGTCGAGACGCGGTTGAGGATGATCTTGCGGCTTTTCTCGACGAAGGCCGCATCACCGACAGCCGTAACCTCATCGACCAGATAGGTATCGAAATCGAGTGCCATATTGATGCCAAGCGACAGGCGCGACCGCATACCCGATGAATATGTCCGGACGGGCATATTGAAATGCGGGCCCAGATCCGAAAAAGCCTGGACGAACTCGATCATGCTCTCCGTATCCGCCCCATAGACACGTGCGACGAACAGAGCATTCTGAGCGCCGGTCATGTCTGGATGCATCGAGTTTGCCAGTCCCACCGGATAGGAAATCCGGCCATCGGTCAGGATCTCGCCTCGGTTCGGGCTCGACAGACCTGCGATCATGCGCAGCATGGTAGATTTCCCCGCCCCGTTCCGACCCAGAAGCGCCACGGCCTTTCCCGTCGGAAAGACCGCGTTCAGTTGCCGGGCCACGTATTTCCGGTGACCGTTCATCTGGAAATACTTGGTGAGATTACGCAGCACGATCATGTGGCAGCCCGATCAGCGCCGGTCCCGCAGCGCATAGGCCACCAGCAGCAACAGGCTCCATGCGAGGCTGCACAATATGGCCGTCAGCATAATGGACCGGGCCCGTCCCGGCTCTGTTGCCGCTTCCGGCAATGAGGGCCGGATATGTGCCGCAAGATAGCGGTTCTGGCGCCGCGCCTCGGCCCGTGCGCTGTCGAAAGAGGTCATTGCGGCGGTATAGCTTTGTTCTGCGAATTGCAGATCGACAGCAAGGCGTTCGTATTCATCGACGATATTCGCAAAACCACCCGCCTCCGATGCCGTGCTCACGACGCCCTCGGTCTGATCGGCTTGCTGCTCGGCATTCAGTTGCCCCATCCCAAGCTTGCCGCGCTCTTCTGCGATACGCTGATTGATAACCTCGACCCGGCGTTCGGTCTGGGAAATGCGCGGATCGCTTTCGCGCGTCGTTTCGCGCAGCATGTCCATCTCGATCAGCGACTGTGCAAGCTGCTGCTGAAGCGAGGTCAGAAGGCCGACCTGACCTTCGATCATGGAAGTCGGATCAACCATCTGGTTCTCATTGCGGAACCGCGTGATCTGCTGACGGGCCTCGGTCAGCCGCTCCATCGCTGTTTCCAGCTCCAGCCGCGCATAGCGGATCTGGTCCTCGCGGGCGAGCGTCGAGAGCCGGTTGATCATGTCAGAGCTTTCTTCGAAGATCGCCTGCGCAATCGCCTGCGCGTCCTCGGGCGCGAAAGCCTGAACCTCGACGTCGATCAGGCCGGTCCCGCTATCGGAATAGACACGGACCATATCGCTCCAGTAATCGGTCAGATCTTCGATCGTGCCGGGCGGATGGAAGGCAAAGACCGGATCATCCGACCAGTCCAGCCAATCATAGCCAGGCTTGGACCACATCTCCCGCAGGTCGAGCTTCTGATCCAGTGTGCGGATAATCTCTTCGCTTTTAATGAAATTATAAAGAATATCCGTATCCGACGACGACGAGCCCGAGATTTCCGCGATCCCGCCCAGCATCTCCATCGCAGAAGTCATTGATTCACTGCGTACCGAGAAGCCGATATGGGAAACGTAACGGTCATGCGCTCGGGTTAACATATAAACTGCGGTCAGCGCGGTCGGCAGGATCACCAGCACCACGAAGCTGAGTGCAACCAACCAGTGCCGCCGCGAAAAACTGGCGTCAGGAATGGTCGCAAGCACGGGCTGTTCGCTCTTCGCTTTCGGTTCGGAGGGCTTCGCGGCCTGCTTGGCGCTGTCAGCCTTGGCTGGCTGCGATGTCGCTGCGGGATTGGTAGCGTGAGTATTCAACTGTAAAAAGCCCGATAACGGTTTCGTCGCGTTCATACTGAAAACTCTGCCAACTGACCAGTGCGGAGTGCCGCTGCGGTGAGTTGTACAGGTGATAAACAAGCTCTATATCCCATCGCGATCCGAGTAAAATCCGGGCAGATAAAGAATACGTGTATGTGACATTCAGGCGGCACTTGCGGCTAGTCAGAATCGCAGTACACGGACAGATAGAATTCCAGACGCTCCGTTGTATATGTCCTATATGAGGGTATGTCCAATATGCGGGCGGTGGCAGCGGACAATGGCAGTCGACAGCACAGATATCTTTCTGTACCCCATCGCCGATAAAAATCAGGCCGCTTCAAATATGACTATGATTGCTAGGCACTTGGCACCCTGAACCGAATACGCGCTGGCAACGCCCACTGGATAGGCAAAGATGAGTACGAAATCCCAACAGCAAAAACTCTATCATCTCGTCCGCAAAGCCGCGTTCAAAGCAGGCGCAGGCGGTCGGAAAGCAGGTATGCTGGGCAATATCGACAGCATCACCGACGGTCGGATTCACGGATGGGTAAAAAGCGCCGATTCAGATTCTCCTTTGCATGTCGATATTTTACTGGGCGGGAAACTGCTCCGCTCGGGTCTGTCGGCCGATGAACACCGTCAGGATGTCCAGGCGGCAGGCATCGGAACGGGCCGCTATGGCTTCATTATCACTGTGCCGCGCATACCGAAAACAAAGCTCTATGGAAAACTGATAGAGGTCCGCAACGCGGATGACGGGACTCCGCTGCTGAAGAAACGGATAGGACCGAGCCTGTTCGTGGAAGCGCTTGAAGAAATGGACTCTATCAGTAAACCAATCACCGATGAGAAACCCCGCGAAAATACGCGGCCGGTTCAGAAAGCTGATACCTCAACCTTGTACGATTGTCGTATCGAACAGGTCTCGGATGACGGGCTTCGGGGCTGGGCCGTCGACAAGAAAAAACGTGGCAGGGTTTTCGACGTCGATATCCTGATTGATGGTGTCCCGCTGGTGACGCGACGCACCGAAAAACGGCGGCGGGACCTTCAGAAAGCAGGCAAGACTGACGGTCTGGGCGGTTTCGATGCGGCATTGCGACTGGCCTGGCTGGAGCAAGGCCAGCATGAGCTGTCCATCCGCACCCCCGATGGCCTGATCGCGGCATCAGTTCGCATTCAGTGCGGCGGGAAGGTTCCGCAGCCGCAGCCCCTTTATGCGCCACGGATTACCCCGGTGGATATCGGCATCATCATCCCTGTCTACAACGCCTATGATGACGTGGTCACCTGCATCGACCGGCTGGCCCGCTTCACTTCGCCCGAGGCCGACATTCTTTTCATCAACGACGCCTCACCCGATCCACGCATCGCCGGGATACTGCAACAAGCGCAGGCTGACTGGCCGAATATGCGCGTCCTGACCAACGAAGAGAATCTGGGCTTCACACGGACGATCAATCGCGGGATCGACGCCATCGGTCGCAAGCATCCCCTGCTTCTCAACAGCGATGCGCGGGTGACTCCGGGCTGGCTGGAAGGCATTCTCCGTGCGGCCAATTCCCGGCCGCGCGTGGCCACGGTCACGCCGATGTCCGACCGCGCCGGAGCATTCTCTGCTCCCCGGATCGGCAATGATAACAACCTGCCGGCAGGTGTTGACGAAATAACCTATTCCCGGGCGTTTCGTCGTCGGGGTCTGGGCATCTATCCTATCGTGCCGACCGGAAACGGTTTCTGCATGTTCATAAATCGGTCCTGTGTCGAAGAAATCGGCCCGCTGGATGCCGAGGCATTTCCGCGCGGCTATGGCGAGGAGAACGATTTCTGCATGCGGGCCGGTCGCGCAGGCTGGACGCATCTGATCGATGACCGGACCTATGTTTTCCATGACCGGTCGAAAAGCTTCGGGGACGCCAAGACCGAACTGATGGAGGCGGGACGCAAGGTCATTGATGTCCGCTATCCCGAGTACAAGAAATCCATCGGCGTTTTTACCAAGGGCCCGGAAATTCTGATGGCGCGTTTCAGGGCGCGGCAGGCCGTGCTGGACTGCGCAGGATCTTCGGCCGATCTTCCCCCTGCCCTTTTCGTCGTATCGACCCGGACCGGGGGCACACCGCAAACCAATCTGGATCTGATGACAGCAGTTTCGGACGAGGTAAACCCCTGGCTTCTGCACTGCGACAGCGCCGTGCTGACGCTCAGCCGGATGCAGGATGGCGAGCTTCATGAGGTCAAAACCCACCGTCTGGAAGAGCGCGTCGACCCGATCCGCCATAGCTCGGGAGAATATGACGCGGTCGTGGCAGAGTGGCTGGAGTGGCTCGCCCCCGAGATTGTGCATATCCGCCATCTCGGCTGGCATGGGCTGAGCCTGCCGCGGCTTGCCCGAGAACAGGGCGCGGGTGTGGTCCTGTCGTTCCATGATTTTTATGCACTCTGCCCGACTGTCAAACTGCTGGACGGAGACGGCGTCTTCTGCGGCGGCAAATGCACCGCCTCCGATACGCCCTGCACTCCGGAACTCTGGCGTCCCGACAGCATGCCGCCACTCAAGGATAGCTGGGTTCATGTCTGGCGTGACCGGTTCTCTGATGTGATGAAATATTGCGACGCTTTCGTCACCACCTCTGACAGCGCACGCGAGCGGATCATTGCCCATCTACCCGGCATCGACCCTGAACGCTTCTTCGTGATCCCACATGGACGTAATTTCACCGGGATGGAAATGTCTCGCGTGGCGCCGCGAGAAGGCGAACCGGTCAGAATCCTTATTCCCGGCAGCATCGGTCCGCCCAAAGGCCTGGAAGTCATCCGTCAGCTTGTCGAGCATGACGAGGCCGGGCTGTTGGAATTCCATGTTCTGGGACGGATGGGCGGAGATAACCCGATTATCCATCCCCGCGTGATCGAGCATGGCACATATAAGCGCCACGAATTCAGCAAACGCGCAAAGGAAATCGGCGCACATCTCGGAGCGATTTTCTCGATCTGGGACGAAACCTATTGCCATACCCTGACCGAGCTTTGGTCTGCGGGGCTGCCTGCGTTCGTTCTCGACTATCCGACAGTCGCCACGCGGGTCCGCAGGACAGGCGCGGGCTGGGTTCTGCCGCGCAACGGTATCGGCGCGATATATGACGAAATCCTGCGCATCGCTCATGACAGCGACGAACAGAACCGTGCCGAAAGTGCCGTTGCCGACTGGCAACAGGGCCGAGGGCTTGCCGGGACCACCCAGATGATGGCGGCGCATTACCGTAACGTCTATGCTTCTGTACGCGGTCAGGAAAAACGCCCGATCATCGGCGTGGTCGCACCCTCGGCACTCGATCTGAAACGTGCATTCGCCTCGACTGAAATCCGCGTATGGGAGCGGACCCGGAACGCAGCCGATCGCAGCGCAATCTTCGTGCGTATGGCCCCGCCAGCCCTGAAGGCCAATCTTCAGGAGGCTGCGATTAACGGAGCGATCATTCAGCGCAACGCAATCCCCCCCTCGCTGATCGACCCGGTGCTGGACGCATTTTCGCAATCCGGCATCTCTTATGTGATGGAACTGGACGATAACCTGATGGAGGTTCCGGCTGACAAGGACCCGAACGGGGTTTATCGCGACTATGCGCCCGAGTTGGAAAAGCTTGTCAGATCCGCCCGGATCGTCACCACATCGACCGAGCCGCTTCGAGAAGAATTGCAGCGCTATAATGCCGATGTAAGGCTGCTGCCAAATAGGCTCAGCGAACGGCTTTGGCGCGGAGCATTGCCCGCGAAAACGCAGAACAAGGCAATCACCGCACTTTATATGGGCACTTATACGCATAGTGCGGATCTGGAGATGATCCAGCCCGCCCTTGCCGCAATGGCAGCCGCGAATCCTGATTTTCGGCTGGCGATGATCGGGGTGTTACGCGACGAGGAACTGCCGGACTGGATTGAGCGGATCGAGATCCCCGACGCAGAGAAGGATTATCAACGCTTCGTTCCCTGGGTAAAAAGCCTGTCCGGTGGCTTTGATTTCGCGGTCGCCCCTCTGGTCGATAGCCGGTTCAACCGGCACAAGTCGAACCTCAAGGCGCTTGATTACGCGGCGCTCGGGCTTCCGGTGCTCGCCTCGGATATGCCGGTCTATCGCAGGCTCGGCGACGATATGCCGGGGCTGACCTTGGTCGAAAACACCACGGAAGAATGGACCAAGGCACTGAAAACCGCCATCGCCCGCGCCCGTAAAGGCAAGGAGACGGATCGGGAAAGCATACGTCGGTGGGTATTCTCGCAGCACGGACTTGCAACTTCACTGCCCGGATACGATGCTTTACTGGAAGAGGTTCTCCGGCAGTAATCTGCCGGACGGACTGATCGGCTCTGTAAGATATGCGGGCCGGATAGGCGGTCCGCAGCAATATTCGCGGATCTGCAGGGTTGAGGGAGAGATTTCACGTGTTCAAAGAACTGCGGCGCAGCTTTCTTGAGTTTCGTCAAAGTTTCGATGGGCTCCCTCTGGCAGGTCCGCGGCTTGTCGATCGCGAGGGCACCCGCATCGGTTATCTTGAGCGCCTCGTCGCAACCGGGAATGCGCTGCGCCTCGAAGGTTGGGCAGATGCCGACGAAATCCTTGTCGAGGGCAACGCCGATGTCGTCCGGATCGAACCTGATCTGGCCCGCCCCGATGTCAGGGCACATCTGGGAGACGGTAGCGATCTTCTGGGCTTTGCGGTGACGCTGCCCGGATCGCCGGATCGCATAATACTGCGGCGCAATGGCGAGGATTTGCGCTTTACGCTGCCCAAAGCCGATCTGTTTTCGCGGATGATGGGCGAGACCAAGGTCGTCTGGGCTTTTTCCCGGCTTTGCTTCAGGATTGCGCCCGATATCATGCTGTGGGTACGGACGCGCGACCCGAATGTCCGGCAGCGTATTGTCGCGGCGATCCGCTCTGAGCGACGCTCGCGACCGAGGCTGAACCCCTCATTTCTGGACGGAAGCGGATGGGAAGAAACCGGGCAGACGCCTGTTACCATCATCATGCCGGTTTATCAGGGTCACGATCTTATGGTGCAAGCAGTGGACCGGGTGCGCAGGCATACCGATTTACCCTGGCATCTGGTTGTTATCGACGATGCCTCACCCGACAAACGGATCGGCCCCTTTCTGGACCGGCTTGCGAATGAGCTCGGGCCGGACCGCATGACATTGCTGAGCAATCCGCAAAACATGGGCTTTATCGGGTCCGTGAATCGCGGTTTCGACATCGCCCGCGAGCGAGGCGATCATGTCGTTTTGCTGAACACCGATGCTTTCGTTTCCGAAGGTTGGGCCAGCCGTGTGCTGGCACCAATCCTTGCGGACCCGTCGATCTCATCCGTTACGCCGATGTCCAGCAATGCCGAGATCGCCAATATTCCGGTGATCTGCACCGCTTTCACGCTGAATGAGGGTGAGGCCGATTCAATGGATCAGGTGGCGCGTCGCCTGTCGGGCCCTGAAGCCATCGCTGATGCGCCGACCGGTGTGGGGTTCTGCATGGCGATGAATATCGACATGCTGCGCCGCATACCTCAATTCGATCCGGCCTTCGGCAAGGGCTATGGCGAAGAGGTCGACTGGTGCCAGAGAGCCATCCGCGAGGGTGGGCGAAACGTGCTGAATGCGGGCGTGTTCGTCGAACATGTCGGCGGTCAGTCCTTCGGCAGCGAAGCGAAGCGGCAGCTCATACAGGAGAACTCGGCCCGGATTACCCACCGCTATCCGGAATATGACCAACAGGTGCAGGACTTCATCAAGCATGACCCGCTGCGCACGCAAAGATTGGCGGTCGGCCTTTCGCTTGCAGCCAGACGTGTCGCGGCGAAGGGCGAGAAACTTACTGTCATTCTAGGCCATGCCATGAGCGGAGGCGCAGAAACCTATCTGCGCCAGCGTGTTCACATGCGCGTTCGGCAGACCGGCTTCGCGGTCGTTATCCGGGCCATGCCCGGTGCAGCATGGCAGATGGAGTTGCATAGCACCGTCGGAACCACCGTCGCATCTACTCAGGATATCTCTGTCATCGAATCCATTCTGGAATTCGGCGGTCCTCTTGGACTTGTCTATTCCTGCGGCGTCGGCGGCGGAGACCCTCTGGCAATTCCCGATTTTCTGGCACGGCTTGGCAGGCGATCCGGCAATACGCTTGAGGTGGCTTTCAACGATTTCTTCCCGATCAGCCCGTCCTATACGCTTCTGAACCGTGACGGTACTTATACCGGGGTTCCGGACCGGAACTCGACCGATCCGGCCCATTCCTATTTGCGGGCTGACGGATCCTCTATTCCCTTGACCGTCTGGTCGGATCACTGGGCGGCGGCGATCTCGGAGGCGGACAAACTAACGGTGTTTTCCGAAAGTTCGGCCGAGATCGTGCGCACGGCATGGCCGGATAAGGCTTCGCACATCCAGATTCGTCCGCATATGCTGCCTCATAGTATCGCTCCGATGGATATCGGGACGAAATCCGGCAAGCCCGTGATCGGCGTTCTGGGCAATATAAGCGGACCCAAAGGCGCGCAGGTTTTGCAGGATCTTTCAGCCGAACTCTCCCGACGCCGGGCGGGGAGGTTGGTGCTGATCGGCAATATTGACCCGAATTTCAGCCTGACCGCGCCTTCAGCGGTGCATGGCAGTTATGACCTTTCCGATCTGGGCAGGATCATGCGCAAATACGGAGTGTCACGCTGGTTTCTGCCCTCGGTATGGCCCGAAACCTTCTGTTTCGCCGTGCATGAAATGATCGCTACCGGTCTGCCGGTCTGGTGCTTTGATCTCGGAGCTCAGGCCGAAGCAGTACGCAACGCAGTTTCAAAAGGACGGCGCGGCGGGATCGTTCCGCTCACCGATGGCCGCTATTCGATGGATGAACTGATTTCTCGACTGACAGGCCCCGATAACCAAACCGGCATCCCCACCGACAGCAAGAACCCTATGTCACACTACTGATTGTGCTCAGCCGCTTACCGCAGCATTCGGGAACCCCGCACAAGGTTAACCGTTGGTTTCGATGCCATGCGGGCAAAGAATTCTTCATAACAATAATGCATCAGGCATGAATATTTATGATCTCTACTGATAATCCCATCGTTTTTTTGCATATCCCTAAAACTGCCGGACAGACCATCCACAACCGACTGGTCAAACTTGTCGGCGGTCCGGAATATGTGTCCCCGATCCGCGTCCATATTCAGGCAGGGGACTGCGATCAGATGCCCGCTGGTTACCGTCTGTATTCCGGCCATCTGGACTGGACACAGCTGGATAAACTGCCGAAGGACAGGTTTGCCTTCACCGTTCTGCGCGACCCTAAAGAGCGGATCGCCTCGTTCTATTTCTATCTCATCAAGGATGCCCACGCCCTGTCCTCCGAAGAGCTTGCGCAGCCTATCAATCTGGGCATGCGAAAGGCGCTTGAGGAAACCCCCGATGAATATTTTTTCGGAGGCGATGCTCAATGGCAGAAATTCATCCTTGATCACTACGATAATTTCTATTGCAGCTATTTCGCCAGCAGGCTGATGCGGGGACGAAAAATCCTTGCTGGTTTGGACAATGATGAGATCCATCAACGCGCTATGGCGGGGCTTTCCGATTTGCAGGGCGTCTACTTCACGGACCGGCTGGATCTGTTGGAAGCGGATATACGGCGAAACTTCGGCGCGAAAATCGCCCTGACCCGCATCTTCGTCAATGCAGGCGATCATGAGGCGGGCGCGAAACGGTGGCCCAAGCTGGCAGCCGCAATGGAAAGCGACCGTAATTTAGCGCGCCTAGAGAGCTTTGCAGAGCGTGACGAAGCGCTGATCGCAGATCTGAAGTCGCGGCTGTCCTCTTAAAATTGCGGAATTTTATCGCAAATTTTTCTTTCGGCCAGGCTCTTCGCGTCGTAGCCACTTGTATATGCTGCCAGTACTGAAAATTGGGTAAACGGCACCTTGTTGCATGGGTCGCTGATTTCGGCGAGAAAGTGCGCTCTGTTGTTTTGATGGTAGCGTGCGATGCCGCATAAATTCAACGCTGATCGCCGCGACAAGTTTCCCAAGACGAGATACGCGGTGACCAATTGGTCGGATTACAACGAGGCTTCCCGCCGATTCTGTGGAAAAACGCGTTGCCATCGGGGGCCTTTTGGACCGTTTCCTTCGGGTGCAAGCCTTTCTGGTGTCAGGCTTTTCGCGGATGCTGCGGTGCAGGAAAGATCTTGGCGAGTTTGCGGAGGTTCTGGGCGGTGGCGGCAAGGAGGAATTCGTCGTTCGCGCCGCAAGGTCCCCTTAGCCGCAGGCGCCCCAGCCCGAGGATGCGTTTCAGATGAGCAAACAGCATCTCGACCTTCTTGCGGAGCTTCATCGAGATTTCGTATTGGCGGGTCTTGGCGATGTCCCGGGCGATCTGGCGCGCATCTTCGTGTTCCTCGCGGGTGATTGATCTGGCATCGGCGTTCGGGCAGCACTTCTGTTTCGATGGGCAGGGCTGGCAGGTCAGTTTCAGTGCGCGGTATTTGGCGGTTCCCTTGCCAGTCGGGCCGCGGTTCGGGTCCGAATAGTTGCGGCGGAACTGTTTGAGCCTGTGACCTTCCGGGCAGATGTATTGATCGTTCTCTGCATCCCATTCGAAGTCTGCCCGGGTCCAGGTGCCGTCATTGCGCCCGGACTTGTCGAAGACAGGGATATGCGGGGCAATGCCCCTGTCGACCAGCCAGCCCAACATCGGTCCGGTGCCGTAGGCGGTATCCGCGATCAGGCGTTCAGGATGCAGGTCGAACTTGTCTTTCACCCTCTTCAGCATGGTTTTGGTTGATCCGACCTCGGCCTGCCGGATGGATCGTGTCGCCTCGACATCGACAATCACGCCATGATCCGTGTCGATCAGGTAATTGTCGGAATAGCTGAAGAATGCCGGACCTTTGCGCGCCGCCGTCCATTGGCTGGCCGGGTCGGAATGTGAGGTGAATTTCGGATGGACCTCGCTGGCGGCGCCAAATGCGGCCTTGTCCAACGTGTCAAGGTATTCGCGCACGGCGCGGGGCGCATCCGAGGGGTCTATCAGCGTTGCATCCCAATCTTCCTTCGCTGTCGAGTTCTGCTTATTGGCATCCGCCTCGATCAGGCTGGCATCCACCGCCAGCCGCTGCCCGCTGACCAGCCCCTCCTCGATGCAGCGCGTGACGGTCATCTCGAACAGATGCCTCAGCAACTCGCTGTCGCGGAACCGCCCGTGCCGGTTCTTCGAAAACGTCGAATGATCCGGAACCCGGTCGCTGAGATCCAGGCGGCAGAACCAGCGATAGGCCAGATTCAGATGCACCTCTTCGCAAAGGCGCCGCTCCGAACGAATGCCGAAGCAATAGCCAACCAGCAGCATCCGGATCAGCAACTCGGGATCGACAGACGGCCGGCCGGTGTGGCTGTAGAAATCCGAAAGATGCGCACGGATGCTGCTGAGATCGACAAACCGATCAATGGACCGAAGAAGATGCTCCTGAGGAACATGATCCTCCAGTGAGAACTCGTAAAACAGCGCCGGCTGCGCCTCCTGCCGCGGTCCCATCATCGCCAATCCTCCCACCCATTGCAGGAATTGAATCAGCCAGATGCCCTTCAATCAAGCACGAGTTTTTCAACAAAATAAGCCGTCGCGGGGACGTGACGATCTGGATCGAGGATGGGACTGCCGGGAAGTGGTCAGCGCCGAAACGAAAGGGTCGCGGGGGCCGGCCGAAATATTCGGACTTCGCGATCGAGACCTGCCTGACGCTGGGGCTGATCTTTCACCAGCCGTTGCGCCAAACCCAGGGGTTCGTCCGGTCGCTACTTGGACTGATGGGCGTGGAGTTGCCGGTTCCAGACTTCTCGACCTTGTCGCGGCGCACGATTGGCCTTTCGGTCGTGGACGACAGGCCGAAATCATCAGGCCCAGTCACGCTGATCGTGGATAGCACGGGCCTGAAGATCCACCGTGGTTCAGGCTGGCAGGAGGTCAAACATGGCACGGGAAAGACCCGCAAATCCTGGCGCAAACTGCACATCGGATACGATCCTGATAGCGGCGAGATCATCGCCTCGCTGCTGACCATAGACCAGGTCGGCGACGAAACCGCGTTGCCTGAACTCATCGCCGGGATCGAAACCCCGGTGGCCCGCATCCTTGCTGACGGAGCCTATGACGGGACCGGGGTTTCCAACTGCTTGAGCGAGGCTTTCGGACCCGATGTCGAGATCACCATCCCCCCGCCGATCACCGCAGTCCCTGGCCTGAGCGATAGGCGCGACGCTCACATAGAGCATATCGCCGAGCATGGCCGAATGGCGTGGCAGTCAGCAACGGGGTACAATGCTCGAGCCCTCGTCGAAGCCCAGATCGGGCGCCGCAAGTTCGTCATCGGCCCAAGGCTAAACGCCAGGGAAATGGACCGCCAAATCACAGAAAATAAGATCACCACAAAATCACTCAACCGCATGACCCGCATCGGTCGTGCGGTCTTCAAACGTGTCGCATAGATTCAAGGGGAAAGGCGCGATTGCGTCCGAAGGCTGACCCATGCAACAAGGTGCGTTGCACGCAGCAGCCATGCCCGCGCCAGACATTGGTAACAGACCGTTAAACTTAAGGTGTCTTCAAAAATAAGCCGAACTCACTGCAATAAAGCCGAAATTCAGCCACAATGACTTATGGTTATCGAATAAACTGGCATTCACAACAGGAGGATGGATATGAACGCGCCCGATCTGACCGCATTTACACCCGAAGCCAAGTTCCGACCCGTCGATGAGCTGCTGCCCGAACTGATCGGCATTGCGGCGCTGTCAGAGGATGACCGTTCCCGCATCTCGGCCCGCGCCGCCGATCTGGTCCGCCGCATCCGTGCCGAGGACAAGCCCACGCTGATGGAGCATTTCCTGTCCGAATACGGTCTGTCCACCCGCGAAGGCATCGCGCTGATGTGCCTTGCCGAGGCCATGCTGCGCGTCCCCGACAAGATCACGATGGATGCGCTGATCGAGGACAAGATCGCGCCGTCGGACTGGGGGAAGCATTTGGGCGAGGCATCCTCCAGCCTCGTCAACGCCTCGACCTGGGCGCTGATGCTGACCGGCAAGGTGCTGGACGATGACCAGCCCGGCGTGGTCGGCACACTGCGCGGCGCGATCAAGCGTCTGGGCGAGCCGGTGATCCGCACGGCCGTCAACCGCGCCATGCGCGAAATGGGCAAGCAATTCGTTCTGGGCCAGACCATCGCCGAGGCGTTGAAAAACGCGGCAGAGCAGGAAAAGCAGGGCTACAGCTACAGCTATGACATGCTCGGCGAAGCCGCGATGACCCGCGCGGATGCCGACCGCTATGCCAAAGCCTATGCCGACGCGATCAGGTCGATTGCGAAATCCTGCGACAAGGCTTCGATCCGCGAGAATCCCGGGATTTCAATCAAATTATCGGCACTGCATCCCCGTTATGAGGTTGCGCATGAAGACCGCGCCATCGCCGATCTGGTGCCGGTGGTGCTTGATCTCGCCCGCGCCGCCAAGGCTGCGAATATGGGGATGAATATCGACGCCGAGGAGCAGGACCGGCTCGTCCTGTCCATGAAGATCATCGAAGCCGTGCTGTCCGATCCTTCCCTTGCTGGCTGGGACGGGTTCGGCGTCGTCGTGCAGGCTTACGGCAAACGCGCCGGGATGGTGATCGACTGGCTGCATGGGCTTGCGGAAAAACTGGATCGCCGCATCATGGTCAGGCTGGTCAAGGGCGCCTATTGGGATACCGAGATGAAACACGCGCAGGTGCTTGGCCTGCCCGGTTTCACGCTGTTTACCCGCAAGGTAGAAACAGATGTTTCTTATATCGCAAATGCCCGGAAGCTGATCGGTTATGCCGACCGCATCTATCCGCAATTCGCCACCCATAACGCCCATACGGTGGCGGCAATTCTCGAAATGGTCGGCGATATCGACTATGAGTTCCAGCGCCTGCACGGCATGGGCGAACGCCTGCACGAAATCATCCTGAAAGAGGCCGGAAACCGGCGCTGCCGCATCTATGCCCCGGTCGGCGCACATCGCGACTTGCTGGCCTATCTGGTCCGCCGCCTGCTGGAAAACGGCGCGAATTCATCCTTCGTGCATCAGATCGTGGATGAGGACGTGCCGCCGGAAGAGATCGCGCAGGACCCCTTTGCTCAGCTTGCGACTGCCGCCCCGCCCGCGCTGCTGGAACGGCCCGAAAACATCTTCGGTCCCGAGCGCAGGAACTCGCGCGGCTTCGACCTGACGGATGAGACCACGCTGACCCGCATCCGCATTGCCGCGCCCGCGCAACTGGCCGATGCCGCTCCGATCACGGTGTCCGAACCGTCCGGCACCGCCCGTCCGGTCAGAAACCCGGCCACCGGCGAAACCGTGGCGCAGGTGACCGAGGCCGATGCCGACACCGCCGCCCACGCCATCGCTGACGCCGCCCCTTGGAACGCCACAGCAGCCGAACGCGCGGGCATACTGCGCCGCGCCGCCGATCTTTACGAAGAAAACTTCGGGGAAATCTTCTCTACTCTGCATCTGGAAGCCGGGAAATCCCTGCCCGATGCAGTCAGCGAGTTGCGTGAGGCGGTGGATTTCCTGCGCTATTACGCGCTGCAAGGCGAAAATCGCGACGACGCGCCGCGTGGCATCTTCACCGCGATCAGCCCGTGGAACTTCCCACTGGCGATCTTCACCGGCCAGATCGCCGCTGCCATGATGGGGGGCAACGCGGTGCTGGCGAAACCCGCCGAACAGACCCCGCTGATCGCCGCCGTCGCCACCCGGCTGCTGCACAAGGCAGGCGTGCCGGTTCATGCGCTGCAACTTCTGCCCGGCGATGGCGGGACGGTTGGCGCGGCGCTGACCTCTGACGCAAGGATCAATGGCGTCGTCTTCACCGGCTCGACCGACACGGCGAAAATCATCGCGAAGGCGATGGCCGAAAACCTCGCTCCCGGCACCCCGCTGATCGCGGAAACCGGCGGGCTGAACGCGATGATCGTCGATTCCACCGCCCTGCCCGAACAGGCCGTGCGGGATATTGTTGCCTCCAGCTTCCAGTCGGCAGGTCAGCGATGCTCGGCCCTGCGCTGTCTTTATGTGCAGGAAGACGTTGCGCCGCAGATGATCGAGATGCTGAAAGGCGCGATGGACCAGCTTGGCATCGGCGATCCGCGCGATCTGTCAACCGATGTCGGCCCGGTCATCGACGCCGAGGCGCAGGCGGATATTTCCGGCTATATCGACGCGCAAAGCGGCAATCTTCTGCATAAGCTCGCCGTGCCTGCGCAGGGAAGCTTCGTGCCGCCAACCTTGCTGAAAGTGAACGGCATCGACGATCTCGAACGCGAGGTCTTTGGCCCCGTCCTACATCTCGCCACCTTCAAAAACCGGGATCTGGAAAAGGTGATTGCCGCTGTGAACGCGCGGGGCTTCGGACTGACCTTCGGCCTGCACACCCGCATCGACAGCCGCGTGCAAGAGATCGCGGATGCTGTTCATGCCGGCAATATCTATGTGAACCGCAACCAGATCGGCGCGATTGTCGGCAGCCAGCCCTTCGGCGGCGAGGGTCTGTCAGGCACCGGCCCCAAGGCGGGCGGGCCGAACTACCTGCCCCGCTTCTATGCTCCGGCCAGCCCTTCCGCGAAGCCCGGCGGCTTCGGGGGCAAGGCCGATATAAAAGCGCTGCAAAAATCGCTGGCGGATGCGCTCGAGCGCGACATCTCGGAAACAATAATGCCTGGTCCAACCGGAGAGCTTAACCGCCTGACAACCGTCACCCGCCCGCCGCTTCTCTGCCTCGGCCCCGGCAAGCAGGCGGTGGCGGCGCAAGTTCAGGCCATCGAAGCGCTTGGCAGTCACGCCGTCGCGGTAAACGGAGACCTCGCCCCGGACGCGCTGACAACGCTTGACGGTTTCTCCGCCGCGATCTGGTGGGGAAATGAGGATCAGGCTCGCGCCTATGCGCAGGCGCTTGCGTCCCGCCACGGAGAGATCAAGGCCTTGATCACCACCCTGCCCGACCTCGCCCATATCGCCCATGAAAGGCATCTTTGCGTGGATACGACTGCGGCAGGCGGCAACGCGGCGCTGTTGGCGGGGTAAAAGGATCGTCTGCGGGACGATCCCTGCCTTGCAGGCGTTGCGGCAGGGACCGGGATCAGCTTGCCAGCCCCATCTGGGGCTCTTCCTCGCGCAGATGGTTGATGCGGCGCGAATACCGCGCCTCATTGGTGATCTCGACAAGCCAGCTTGCAATCAGATGAGGCGCAGTCGGGCCGATATGCAGACCCGGCTTTATCTCATTGGCGCTCAGAGCCTTCGCGGCAAGCGCATACATCATGGATTGCAGCCTGAACCGGGCGAATCCGTGGATTCCGCCGCGATCATCCAGCACCCATTCCTTGTGCCATCTTGTCTTGCCGTTCTGCTCGGCCCGAAGCGACACCGACAACACGACCCGATCCGCCTCGCCCGGTGCGAAAGGATGTTCCTCCCACAGCTCTTCCGCAAGACGCGCCAGAGCATTCGTTTCCTTGCCGGTCTGCCGGATGCTGTCGAAGACCGAGGCCCAACCTTCATTCCATCCTTTCAGCCGGATCGCGCCCCGCTCTGCGGTGGACAGGGTCCAGGCCGGGTCGAAGCCGTAGGATTTCAGATAGGGATCAATGTCGTAATACGGATAGACCTGATGCCGCTCAGGGGTCGGCAGGTTCAGATCATAGGCGCGGATCACGTCGAAGGGGAACTCTGCTCGCTTTGTCTGGCCGTCCTCGATCCATGATGTCGGCGTGGCCAGAGAGTTCAGCAGCGATAGCGGGGAAATATTGAACTTATGCCGGAAGTTATCGGGATGTTTCGGCATTCCGCCACCATAAGAGGTGAAATGCAGCACATCTTCCGGTTCGGCGTTCTGGCTGTAATCATTCACCAGATCCCGCGCCATCAGATGGTCGATACCGGGAACCATTCCGACTTCGGACAGGACCGACAATTCCTTTTCCGCCGCAGAGGAGACCGCTTCCGTAAGCTCCGGCGAGACATGCCAGCCCACCGCAAGATGCGCTCCGCGATCCATTGCAAGCCGCGCGACCGCCAGATCGGTGGGTCGCGGCGCGATGATAATATCGCCCGGCTCAACGGCTTTCCATAATGCTTCAGGCTCGTATCTCCGCTGAAGCTCTGGCGAAACGCCGGCAAGAGGCGGGTCATCTCTTGTCCAGACGCGCAGATCGGTTCCATCTCCGATCAGCTTGTTGATTCCGAAAAGCGCATCAACGCCCGCATGAACCCAGTGAGTCGTCGTCATGAAAGATCCTTTACATGTCGGTCGAAAACGAGTTTTGCCCGGCCCCAGGCGCCGTCCTCTGGCTGATCCAGCATCTTCAGCAGGGGCAGAAGCTGAGCGGCGAAGTCCTGCGACGCCTCCAGCGGCAGCATTGAGGGCAGGTTGTCGATCGCCATCACATCCAGCGGCGGATCAGAGGCAACGCGGATCACCGGATCCTGCCAGCTTGTCACCCGGTCATAGACCCGCACCGGATTGAACTCACTGCCGGGATCGCAGGCCACATCACCGATCACGCGCAGCACCCGCATCGGCTGGACGGCGCTTTCCGGCACCAGAACCGGGCTATCCTTATGTGCGAGAATTGCGTTGATGAACAGCTCATGTTCCAGAATTTCGGGGAAAGCGGTGCGGTCCCGGGTTTCCTCAATGTCCCATTCGGTAACGCGGCATCCCATACTCACCAGAAGATCATGCGCACCGCGCCCCACCCGGCCCTTTGCCCCGACGATGATCGCATGCGGTCGCGGAGAGATAACCGCATCGAGATCGGCCCGAAGCTCTGTCATCAGCGTATTCTTATCGCCAAACGCATGAACCGGCCCGCAAAACTCACCGCGCTGCTGAGCTGCCCAGGCTTTCAGCGAAACAGCGGCACCCACGAAACCGGCCCAAAAGCCGAACGCGGCAAGCCGTCTTCCGTTTTCATCGGTCAGATATTCCAGATCATATAAGCGCCCGCCGCCATCCCGAAAGCGGCGCAGCAAGTCCTGTGCGCCCGTTTGACCCTTGAAAGCATGGCCGAACATGACGTGCCTGTGACGCAGAGGCGTCCCGTCATCGGGCAGTTCTTTCAGCCCAAGAATAAACGCATCCTCAGCCGCGTTCTCCCAGCTTCCGGCAGGAGCGATGGTCGCACCTGCATCGCGATATGCCTCATCCGGGAAGACGCGATCAGCGGATTCCTCGACCGTTACGTCAAATCCGGACGAGATCAGGTCCTTGACGCCATCGGGTGTGACTCCGGTCCTGTCCTCATTCGGACGGGTTTCGCTGCGCACCCAGATTTGCGTCATGCTTATGGCTCCTGCGGCAGTTTATCGGCAATCTCGTAATAGTCGCCTTTATGTGCCGTGAAAATATGTCTGCTAAGTGTCATTTCCGTAGGTTCGTCTACAGTACCTGCCGAAACAGCGATTTCATCGGCGCGATCCCGTCTCCAGAACAGAGAACTTCCGCAAATTCCGCAGAAGCCGCGCTGCGCGAAATCCAAGGAACGATACCACCGCACATTCTCGCGACCGGTGATCCGCAAATTTATTGTCGAGATGAAGGCCCAGATATGGCCGGACCAGCGGCGGCATTGTCCGCAGTGACATGACACCGGCGCTTCGCAGGTCTCGGTGCGAAAACGCACCGAACCACACAGGCATCCTCCTGTAATTTCTCGTATTTCTGAAGACATCACTGAAAATCTCCTGAAAGGCCCGGGCATTCGTCCCGGAGCATGCCTCGGGCCGGTGAATCTCGGTCGGCTGGACGCCGGACAACTATCCGGGGTCCTTCAGCAACGATATCACAACTTGGAGCCGATTCGATGCTGCAAGAGAGACGCGGCGTTTCAGTGGGGCGGAGCACGCAGAAAGATTTTGATTCTGTAGACTTGGAAAATCCTGCAACCGTCAACGTATGCAGACATCCCGTCCGTCCCTGACAATCGTTGCAGCACCGTCGGCGATCGAACGCGATCTGGGTGACGGGCTGCGTGCGTCTCGTGTTTTGGGCGATGGCAGCAACGCCGCAAGACGTGCCGCCTGAACCGCGTCCAACCGGTCGGGCGTCGTCCCGAAATGATAGGCCGAGGCTGCCCGGATCCCGAAAACGCCCGGGCCGAACTCTGCCACGTTCAGATAGACTTCCAGAATGCGCCGCTTCGACCAGACCATCTCGATCATCGGCGTCATCACCGCCTCAATCGCCTTGCGCGTCCAGCTTCGGTCCTGCCAGAGATAGACATTCTTAACGACCTGCTGGCTGAGGGTCGACGCGCCGCCATTGCCGCCCGACGCGATCACCCGCCGGATTTCCTGCATATCGAACCCCCAATGCGAGCAAAAATTTGCATCCTCTGCCGCCACAATCGAACGGCGCACCACCGGGGGAATGTCCTCAAGCGCGGTCCAGCGACGGTCAAAGATCGGATATTCGCGTGAGGCCTGAATGATCGTTAACGTTGTCGGCGGATTGAAAACTGAAAACAGCAAGACCAGCAGGAAAGCCAGCAGAAGCAGCCTGATTGTGATCCAAACAATCCAGGACCATACCCACCCCATCAGGGAAAAACGCCGTCGCGGAGGGACCGGAACGGCGTCATCCATCATGCTCTGATCAGGTGGGCGACGCATGGGCACGCAGTGTCATGCCCATACGCCTTACGTCAAGCCAGGCCGTGCATTTCCCAGCCAAGCCGTCGCTTTACGCCGTTTCAGATCCCGGCGATGCGGCCTTCGCATCGGCAGGAACAAGCGGAGACTGGGTTCCCGAAAGCGCTTCGCGCAGCTTCTCTTCGTCTTCCTTGGAAAGCGAGGTCTGGATGACCCGACCCCGCTTATGAAAATCGGAAATCCGGTCCAGTACCTTATCCCCGGTCATCTCCCGCACAAGAAGAAATACCGCCGAGCCGCCCGGTGTGACCTTATGACCGACCTCCCGCATGAAATCGTCGTTAATACCGTAATCGCTCAGATAGCCCGCCAAGGCCCCGGATCCTGCCCCAACAGCCGCACCGACCAGCGGATTGAGGAACAGCAGACCAACCAGTGTGCCCCAGAACGTGCCACCCACGGCGCCCGCTGCGGTGAGATTGAGCGTCTGATGAAGCTGAATATCGTCAGCTTCGGGGCGGGTGACGACAACCGCATCCTCAAGCTGAATAAGATACTCGCTCTGAAGTTTTACCAACTCGGCACGAAGCTCAAACCCCGAGGCTTCGTCATCGAAAGCTATTACCAGAAGATCCGACATCATTCATCCTTTCAAGAAGCTGATCCGTGATATTCGCGCCCGCCAGAAAGATCCGTTCAGGCTCTTAACCTGTCAACCGGATATAGCGACAAGGGTTCCGCTGGACAATTCGCCGCAGGATCGCTTTTCTTATGATAACGGTACAGGAGAGCGGAATGGATCTGGGCATCAAAGGTAAACGAGCGCTTGTCTGCGCGGCATCCAAGGGTCTGGGGCGAGGCTGCGCCGAGGCACTTGCGGCGGAAGGGGTCGATCTTGTCATCAATGCACGTGGCGAAGAACAACTGCACGAAACGGCCGCCGAAATCGCCGCCCGCTATGGTGTCGAGGTTACGCCTGTAGCCGCCGACATCACCACGGAAGAGGGACGTGCCGCCGTTCTCGGCACCGCCGGCCAGATCGACATTCTGGTAAACAACGCCGGAGGCCCACCGCCCGGACATTGGCAGGACTGGTCGCGCGCCGATTTCATCAAAGCGCTTGACGCCAACCTTCTGACCGCAGTGGCCCTGATGCAGGCAACGGTTCCGCATATGATTGAGCAGCGCTGGGGACGGGTGGTCAACATTACTTCCGCAGCGGTCCGGTCGCCGATAGCGGTACTTGGCTTGTCGAACACCGCGCGAACCGGACTTACCGGTTTCGTTGCCGGCATGTCCCGGGACGTTGCAAAGCATGGTGTAAATGTGAACAACCTCCTTCCAGGTATTCACGCAACCGATCGCGCTGACAGCCTTGATTCCGCCGTGGCGGATGCAGAGAAAATATCCATCGAAGAGGCAAGAACGCGCAGGCAGTCGGGCATTCCTTCGGCTCGTTACGGCGAGGCCGCGGATTTCGGTGCCGCCTGCGCGTTTCTTTGCAGCCAACAGGCGAAATTCATTGTTGGGCAGAACCTCCTGCTTGATGGCGGTGCACTTAACGTATCGATTTGACTGTCGAGGCACTCCAGACCCTGCGCATCTGTCGTCAGCGTGTTCGAACAATAAAGTCACCAACCTTCGCGACACCTGGCTGCGGTATTAATTGACCACAAGTTCTGCATGCAACGCCCCGGCAGCATCAATAGCCTTAAGAATATCAATCAAGTCTCGTGCCGACACGCCCAAGGCATTAAGACCGGAAACCAGTTCCGACAGCGACGACGTCGCCTCAACCTCTGCGAACCCGATGCCGGCCTCTTCCGTGATTTCAGCAACGCTTTGCTTAACAAAAACCGTTTCTCCCTCAGAAAACGGGTTCGGTTGAGACACCAAAGGCGTTTCCTGAACGCGCAATGTCAGGTTCCCCTGAGAAACTGCCACTGTTGAAACCCGAACATCCTCGCCCATCACGATCGTTCCTGAACGATGGTCGACGACCACACGCGCCTTACCGTCTGACTCCACCGTGAGGTTTTCAATTCTGCTTAACAGTCTCGCCGGATTGATATTTTGAATGCCGGACAAATCAAGCATGACCGTTCCTGCGTCCTGTATCTCTGCAATCTTGCCTATACCGCTGGAGTTTACCGCATGTTCAACGCGCGATGAGGTCGTGAAATCAGGTTGTTTCAACGCCAGCCGAATACTGCGAAGGCTTGAGAAATCAAAGTCGACCTCTCTTTCGACGCGCGCACCAGATGGAACAGATCCCGAGGTCGGGACGCCTTGAACGACAGATGCGTTTTCAGCCTGCGCCGCGATACCTCCCGCAATGACCGAGCCTTGCGCGACAGCATAGATCTCTCCGTCTGCAGCGCTAAGCGGGGTCATGACCAATATTCCTCCCATCAGGCTCTGCGCATCGCCGATAGCAGAAACGGAAACGTTGATCTGACTGCCAGATCGCGCGAATGGCGGAAGCACGGCTGTTACCATGACCGCTGCTACATTTTTAGGTCGAAATTGGTCCGATCCGACATTAACCCCCAATCTCTCGAGAAGCGTAACCATCATATCTTCAGTATAAGGAGCATTTCTCAGGCTATCCCCCGTGCCGTTGAGACCAACAACCAAGCCGTAGCCGACCAGATCATTCCCCCGGACGCCATCAAACGAAACCAGGTCCTTCAGCCTGACACTCGCCGAAATCGCCGGAAAAGTGCCAAACAGTTGCAAGAAAAGACAGATAAAAAAGGTTCTCAAAGGTATTTGGCCAAGCTGAGCTTCGACAATCTTGCGGTCAACGCATAAAGAGCCTCAAGTTGAGAAGATGTCTGTAAAATCCGGCTGCTTGCTTCGTAACTATCTACTGCAACAAGTTCCGAGCGCTCGATCTCAAGCTGTGCGGACATATATTGCAAACGTGCCAATCCCCGCTCAATCCGCTCCTGTGAACTACCAAGCTTCGAGCGAGAAAGTGTCACCTTAGAATTCCCATCCAGCAGCGCCGCCCCCCCTGCCTGCATCATCATCGTTCTGGCATCATGATCATCCTGAAATGCACCTCTGGCAACGAGGGCACCTAGAATAAGGCCCCGAAGTACATCCCGTACGCCGGGATCATTTGCTTTCTGAGCGAACTCTATTGAGGTAGCGCCATCTGAGGTAGCGCCATCGAGCTGGAAAACATTATTCGCTGAATTCGCTCCATTATATGCCAAGTCTGTAAAACCACCGCTGCCCGGAGCAGCACCGAACCAGTTTTGCAATCTCTGGACCGCAACCTCTGCTGTCGCCGCACCGGAAATCTGCTGCTCTGCCATGTCTATAAGACGGTCAGCCGATACCAGTGGCGCTTGATCCACCATCGTTCCGGAAAAAACGAAGCGGCCCGCGACCTTCACATTAAGTGCATCGACCGCTTGCCTTAATTGGTTTTCGCTGGCAGCAGCCACAGTCGCGAGACTATGTTCAGAAAATAGAAGCGATGTAGAGAGCATATCGGCACCAGAAATACCCGCCGAATCTTGCAGCGTTTGCAACGCCGCCTGCATGGTCTCCGCCGTGGCAGTTGCTTCGGCGGAAATTTGCAAGCTAACTCTTGCACCTGCTAAGCGTCTTTCGATCGCTGAAAGCGTTATGATATCACCATTCAATTTCTTGGGTATATCGGTCGAGATCCCCGTGGTTACTTCCTGAGCCAGATGCTTAATATCGGTCTTTAGTCCAGCGTTGGACCTGCGTAGCATCACCATTTGCGATAAATCGCCGACAGAAACAAAGCTCATATTCATATCCTCAGGATGCTTTCCATCATTTCATCTACTGCTTGGATGACTTTTGCATTCGCCGCGTATGCCGCCTCTAACTGAAGCAGCATTTGCATTTCACGGTCGCTATCGACTGCGTCGGTAAAAATTGCGTCCTGAAGCGACTCCGTCAAGTTTTTTGCATGGGTCAGCCTGTTTTCTGCTGTCAACCTGGAGGATGAAGCATTTGACAATAACGAAGCTACCAGATTGTTCAGATCGCCTTGAGCACCATTCGTCGTGGCAGAATGGTAAGACTTGCTTTCTGCCAGCGCGTTTGCCATCGCCAAAAGAGTTTCCGATGCGCCGGCATCTCCCTGAATAGATGCAGCGATACCATCACGGATTCGCCATAAATTCCCGCCCTGCCCTTCATCAACGGCCGCGTTAACCCGCAGCCTTGTTGCCAGACCCGGTTCCTTTACAGGATCAAAGCTTCCGGTGCCGTCAATAAAAAGCCCGGCCATATCCGTCGTCAGAGTTGGGTCAGTCGCTGGGTCTGCAAAACGCTCGTAAAGTTCTCGCGCTATCACATCGATTTCTTTCTGGGCTTCGATTCCGTGTGTATCACGAACCTTAAACAGCGCTGAGAGGGAACCGCCCTTAAAAAGAGATATTTGCGCATCCGACAGTACTTCATCATCGATTGTTAGTCGCCCAAGCAACGTCGAGTCGGACGCCATCTCAGCTGTCAACTTGCCGGATGGGCGGAAATCAATCTGCGTTGGTGACTTCCCATCGAGCAGCACGGCGCCGGATGCTGTAAATAGCGCAATGCGCCCGTTTTCGCGTTCCATTTCCCTTACGGGGACTATTTCAGAGATCTGGTTGATAAGCTCCTGCCGCGTATCGATGAAGGAGGATGCGTCTCGCCCATGCGCTCGTTCCACAATAATTTGGCGATTTAATCTGGTGACCTCCTCTAGATTGTTCTTCAGTTTATTTACTTGCTGCGCGATCTTGCGATCGGCGGTGGTTCGGTTTTCCTGTATCACGTCGCTTACTGAGGCGAGCTTTTTGGTAAGCTCAGTGGCGGCATTGAACACGGCCCTTAACCGAACTGCACTGTCAGGACGGCTTGCGGCGGACTGCAGAGTTGTTTCTAGCTCAGTAAGATGTGCAGACAATGAAGTCGCGTCACCCGGAAGGCCGATTGCCTTCTCTAGAGACTGAAAAAATTCATGCGATGCGGTTGCCTTACCCAAAGCGGCGGAAGACAATCTGAGGTCTGCCAAGACGCTATCGGAAATGATCCGGACAATACGGTCTACTTGCACTCCGCCGCCATTTGCAGAGAGAGTCCGTGGCGAAAGCGAAACCTCCCGTCGGGCGTACCCCGGTGTCAGAGCATTCGCCAAGTTTGAAGAGACTACCTCAGTTCCTCGGGCAGCAGCGGTGAGTCCGCTAACTGCGTTATTCAAAGCGTTGGCGATGCTCATGACTCTTTAACCTCAGCGCTTGATGTTGGTGGTTTCCTGAAGCATTTCATCCACGGTCTGAATGACCTTGGCGTTGGACGAATACGCCCTTTGGGTTTGGATCAGATCTGTCAGTTCGGCCGCGACATCTGTCGTCGACCCCTCTCTTGCGTAGCCGACCACCTTCCCGGTCGGCCCGTCACCCGCATCCCAAAGGAAAAAGGAACCGGAATCCGTGGACACCTGATAGGTCTGGTTATTGAGTGAGATCAGCCCGTTCGGATTAGGCACGTCTACCAGGGGGATTTGATAGATCGTGCGTATGAAGCCGGTATCATAAGTTGCGCGGATATAGCCTTTTTCGTCCACCTCAACAGCGGTCAGGTTGCCTACCGGAGATCCGTCCTTGGAAATATTCGTCGGCGCAAAGTCATCCCCGAGCTGCGTCAAACCGTTTGGATCGCCCAGCTTACCGATCGTTATCGTCATAGGATCACCCGGATAGGTAGCTGTTTTACCAACCGTCAGCGCCAGAGTTCCGTTTGTGGCGTTATATGCCGGGTGAACCGCACCGCCCGAATCCTGCACCTGGGCCAGCGTGCCGCCCTTGGTCTGATCGTTGGAGAATATCAGGGTCAGGGTTGCAATAATTGATTCATCTGCCGGCGTTGCCCCATCATCCGCTGTTGCAGAATCTCTGATCTCCATCGTCCATTTATTGGACATTCCGGTGCTGTGGGACGTGCTGGGAGTGAAGCTGACGCTCATCGATTCCGAGGTTCCCAGATTACCGAAATATTCGATTTTCGAGGTCAGCGCATCGGTGCTGCCGCCAGCCTCTGTTCCAGTGGCGGGCAGGTTGATGCCAAGCGACATCTTCGTCGTTGGATCACCCGCCGTCTGGTTCGCATTGATAATAACCGGTTGAAGGCCGCCCATCGTGTCGCGCGGCATCAGCGGAATTTTTCCATCCGCATTTGCAGGCCAGCCCAGAAGGACCAGCCCCGATTCTGTACGCAGAACGCCTTCATCATCGGTCCTGAATGACCCGGTCGTCGTCATCATCATCGGCTTGTCGCCGAAATCACTGCCAATCGCGACAGACGGCATGACCGGCAGCATTCCCCGACCGGAAATGGCAAGATCTGTCGGATTGGACGTCGGCACAAGAGTTCCGCGCTGATCGATCAACCGGGCGGTTGAAGCCCGCACGCCGCCCGCCGAGTAAACACCCGCACCTCTCGCCTGATTGATGACCATTCCTTCGAAATCGGCGATGACGCGCTTGTACCCGTACGTGCCCGAATTGGAGATATTGTCCGAAATGCTGGCAAGCCGGGTCGCGTTTGCAGCCAGACCTGCAACACCTGCATTCAACGAGGACGAGATTGACATACATGTACCCTTTGTCTGAGTCGTTTGTGCAAGATTTGAGCGAGAAAGTTTAAGTTCACCCTAACTGTCGCCCCCTCATCGGTGCTGATTAAGTAAAATAACCTCAATCCGGTTATTCGAGGCCGCCGCAGGGTTCGCCGGGGTGCTGCGGCGATCGGCAAAACCTGTAACGCGCTGAATGCGGTTGCTGTTGAAGCCGGCGTTCTGAAGCATCTCGCGGACGACATTAGCGCGGCCAGTGGACAGTTTCCATTCAGGCGAATCCGCCAGCACAACCGGATATGAGCGAACATATCCGTTGATGGCGATTTCATTCCGGGTGCGTGACAGGACCCTGCTCAGAATATCGGCCAGATCCCGCAGAGCCGCGTTTGGCTGAGCGGTTTCCTGTTTGAAAAGCGGTTTTCCGACCAGATCGGTCAGTTCGATGACCAACCCCTCATCCGTCACACGCGTAACGACATGGCGCAGAATATTCGCCTTTTGCATGGATTCAGCACCAATTCCGGCCAGTTCGTCCTGAAGATGCCTGTTCAGCTCCTCCATCGGGGAGGGCTGGCCGTCATTCTGAACATCAAGAGGCTGACCCGCCCCATCGCCTTGGCTGCTTCCCTTGTCACCGGTGCCGGAGAGGCTTCGTACCACGGTCGGGCTGAAATAATCCGCCAATCCGGCACGCTGCTGCTCAGTCGTGGCGTTGAGCAGCCACATCAGCAGGAAAAAAGCCATCATCGCGGTCACGAAATCTGCATAAGCGACTTTCCATGCACCGCCATGATGTCCGCCGCCTTCTGACAGGGTGATCCGTTTTATGACTGGTGCAGCATTGCCGCTTCGCGTCGCCATTCTTTCATTCCTGATCTACAGCTTCATCCGACACCAAGACTGAAGAAAAATTCCAGAAAACCAAGTTAATGGGTAAAATGCAGGGCATTTCCTTGCCCCATTGGTTGCGTTGGGTTCACAAGCATTCACGACCGCTCACGATGTTACATTTTGGGCGCAATCAGGCCTGAACCGAACATAAGGTGCGGCAAGCCCTCTTGATGCCGGAACCGGCATCCGTATCTTGGCAACATGAAGCGCCCCGATAACTTCGATCTCAGCACCGGCGAAGGACTTGTCGCCTGCCCTCGATGCGACGCACTGCATATCGAGGAGGAGCTGGCGGATGGCGAAACAGTGCGCTGCATACGCTGCGGCGGTGTCCTTGCCCGGCCTCAGGCAGGTGCCTTTACCCAGATCATTGCGCTGGCCATAACGACAATGGTGCTGATGTTCGGTGCCATTTTCTTCCCGTTCCTTGAAATTTCAAGAATGGGTCTGGGGCATGGCACGTCGCTTTTCGGTGTGGCAATGGCGTTCTCGGATGGGCCGCTTGCACCTCTGACCATCGCATTGCTTGCGACAATCGTCGGATTGCCTGCATTGAGATCCGCTCTTTTGCTTTATACGCTTTTGCCATTGGCGCGGGGCAAGCCGGCCTATAGCCATGCCGTTCAGGCCTTCCGGCTGTCCGAGCAGTTGAAACCCTGGTCGATGGCCGAGATTTTCGTCATCGGCACCGCCGTGGCGATGGTAAAGGTTGCCGGTCTTGCGACGATCAGCTTCGGCCCCGCCTTCTGGGCGTTCTGTGCGCTGATTTTCGTGAATATCGCGAATAGAAGCTTCATGTGCAGCACGACGATCTGGGACGCGATTGAGGATTCCGGTGCGGCCACCGACGGGCGCGAGCAGGTCGAAGCTGCATGAGTGTTACCGGGGGACAGGGCGGCGGCGCCGCCAGTCAAACAGATACTGACGCTGTCAGAGGCCAGCACGGCCCGATTCTGACCGCGCATCGGGCAAACCTGCTGGGTTGCCGCAGTTGCGGTCGGGTCTGGCCGGCAAACGAAACGGATTGCGCACGCTGCGGCGCTCCGCTTGTGCCGCCTGACCGGCGCGGATTGCAGGCCGTCTGGGCATGGCTGCTGGCGGGGATCATTTTCTATATCCCGGCAAATATCATGCCTATGATGACGACATCCTCGCTTGGCAGGGGCGGAGATCAGACCATTATCGGCGGTGTGCTGACACTGGTGCGGCATGATTCATGGTTTGTCGCAGGCGTCATCTTGGTTGCGTCGGTCATGGTACCGATCGGAAAATTCGTCGCCATTACCTGGCTTGCGCTTGTCGCCGGAAAGCCCGCGACCGAGGAAGCCGCGCATAACCGGCTTCATATCTACGAAATCGTCGAATTCATCGGACGATGGTCGATGGTCGATGTGTTCGTCGTGGCAATCCTGTCCGCGCTTGTTCAGCTTGGGTTTATCGTTTCGATCAAGCCGGGCCCCGCCGCAGCGTCATTTGCGCTGTCGGTTGCGTTTACCATGCTGGCAGCGCAAAGTTTTGATCCACGCCTTATCTGGCGCGGACTCCCTCTTAATCGCCGGAAGAAATTGAATGAGTGACGAAAACGCCCCGCGCCCCTCTCATCCGGTGCGGCGGACAGCAGCCCGCGCCGCGCGGGCAGGGTTTTCCCTGGTCTGGCTGGTCCCGATTATTGCGCTTATCGCGACGCTCGGGCTGGCCTGGAATGCCTACTCAGGCCGTGGAGAGCTGATCTCGATCGTATTCCGCGATGCAACGGGGATCACGCCGGGCGAAACGACGCTAAAATTCCGTGAAATTACCGTTGGCGAGGTTGAGGCCGTCCGCTTTACCGAGGATTTGCGCAATGTCGTCGTAGAGGTCCGCGTCGATCCCGATGTCGCGCCCTATATCGACGCGGATGCCGAGTTCTGGATCGTCCGACCGGTTGTGTCGGCACAGGGGATCTCGCGGCTGGATACGGTGCTTTCGGGCATGTTCATTGAGGGCTTCTGGGATTCCGAACGCGGAGAAGCGGAGACCGAATTTGTCGGTCTGGACAGGCCGGCACTGACTCGCAGCGCCGATGAGGGCACATGGGTCACGCTGTCCTCACCCGGAGCCAAGGGTCTGGCGGAAGGTGCGCCGGTCACGTTCCGGGGGCTGGAGGTCGGACGGATGGAAAATCTCCGCCTGTCGCAGACGGATGAAACAGTCCTTGCCGATGTGTTCATCAATGCGCCGCATGATCAGCGACTGACCACCTCGACCGTCTTCTGGGACACGGCGGGTTTTTCGGTGTCGCTTGGTGCGCGGGGACTCAGCCTGAATGTCGATTCGCTGTCGAAGCTGGTGCAGGGCGGGGTTGCGTTCGCGACGCTTTCCTCTGGCGGCGATCCAGTACAAACTGGGCATGTCTTCCCGCTGCAACCCGACGAAGAAACCGCAAGAACCAGCCTGTTCGGGTCTGCCGAGGGCGATTTGCGGCTGAGCATACTGGCCGATAACGACATTGCCGGGCTCTCGACCGATGCGGACGTGATCTATGAAGGGCTGACCATCGGGCGGGTCACGGAAATCAGCATCGATGTCGATGAATCCCGCGAAGAAACCGAGCGGGTCATGCAGCGGATCACCTTCGTGGTGTCACCGGCAAGGATCGGGCTGGAAAGCGGCGCGACGCATGAGGACGCGCTGCAATTCCTGCAGGACCGCGTCGCCGAGGGCATGCGTGCCCGGGTAACGTCCTCGGGGTTTCTGGGGACGTCGATGGTGGTCGAACTTGTCGATCAGCCGGATGCGCCACCGGCGGCTCTGGATATGGCCGCCGAACCCTATCCGATCATTCCTTCGCTGCCACCCGAGGTCTCGGATCTCAGCGCATCGGCAGAGGGTCTGCTGAGCCGGGTCGGCTCGCTCGATATCGAGGGTCTGCTGAAATCGGCCACCAACGCGCTTGATGCGATAACGCAGGTTGCGGCATCGCCCGATACGCAGGCCGTTCCCCGTGCGCTGCGCGAAACTCTGGAACAGGCGAGGCAGGCGGCCGAGGATCTCAGCAGCATCACCACCGATCTGCGCGAGACCGGCGCCGCTGTCAGCCTGACACGCGCACTTGACGAGGCCGGACGTGCGGCAGAAGCCGTCAGCCTCGCCGTCGCGGATATACCTGCAATGGTCGAGCAGATGGATGAAACCGCTGAAGCCGTCGAGGATTTCGACTTCGCGCAGATCTCAGCCGAGGTCGCAGCGATCCTTGCCGATATCCGCGCGATGATCGGCTCGGAAGATGCCGAGCAGCTTCCGCGAAATCTCTCGGACACGCTTCAGGCCGCATCCGGTCTGCTGAACGATCTTCGTGATGGCAATGCTGTCGGAAGCCTGAACCAGACGCTTGCATCGGCACGGGTTGCGGCGGATGAGTTTGCAACAGCAGCACAGGACCTTCCGGACATGTTCAGGCAGTTCCAGCGTCTTGCGGCACGCGCCGAAGTCGTGATTGCAACCTATGGCGAAAACGGTGCGGTCGCGAATGACGCCCGCACCATGATCCGCGAACTTGGCCGCGCCGCCTCATCCTTCGGATCGCTTGCCCGTACAATTGAGCGCAATCCACGCGCCTTCATTCTGGGACGATAACATCATGCACCGTTTACATCTCGGCATCGCGCTGTCTGCTCTTTCCCTGTCGCTCTCCGCGTGCGGCGACGGGACCGGCACGGCACGCTATCCCATCAACCCTCCGACCTCTCCGCAAGTTGCGGGCGACCAGCTTGGCGCAACGGAATTGCTGGAAGTCTCCTTGCCGGATTACGCCGCCAGCGACGAAATCGCCTGGCAGGATGAAGATGGCGCGATCCGCTCCAGCACCAAGGTGCTTTGGGCGGATGAGCCGCAGCGCGCCTTTACCCTGACTCTGGCCCGTGCCATTTCGGAAATATCGGGTGCCTCGGTCATCCCCGAGCCGTGGCCGCTTGCATCGCCGCCGCAGCGCAAGCTTGATGTGCGGGTGGAACAGGCGTTGGCGGCAAATGACGGGTATTTCCGGCTTCGGGGTCGATATTTCCTGTCGGCAGAGGGCAGCGGCGCGGGATCTCATCACACACGCGCCTTCGATATCGCCGTCCCGCTTGAAAGCGATGCGCCGACAGCCATCAGCAACTCGGCATCTCAGGCCATCACCTTGCTGGCCGAGCAGATCGCAACGCTGGGCGGACCGGGAACCACAATCGTGGCGACACGGCCCGTCAGCGCAGACCCCTATGCCGATCTGCCGCCCCTGTTCTGAGGCGGCAGTTACGAAACCGGCTTTGCCGGGCGTTTGCCGGAACGATCAGGCCCCCGGCATCTGAGCCAGATTTTCCATGATCTGACCATGCAGGGCGGGGCCGGCAATGACCACCCCGTCGATCCGCGCATCCTGCCCGTTAAAGCGCATCGGCTTGCCATGCATATTGGTGACGACTGCCCCCGCCCGCGCGGCAATCAGCGCCCCGGCGGCGATATCCCATTCCCAAGCCGAGCGCAGCGACATGATCGCATCGAACCTGCCCTCGGCCACCAGACATAAACGCCACGCCAGAGAGGGGCGGAAACTGCGCTTGAAACCCGGCGGCTGGCGGTCCTTCCAATAACCCGGATCGAGAACCGACTTGCTGGCCAGAATATCGGCATCGGCCAGCGTTGCATCACTGGGCCTGATCGGAGTTCCGTTCAGCATCGCCGGACCCTCCTCGGATGCCGTATATGTCAGACCCATTTCAGGCAGATGGACCACAGCGGCGACCACATGATCGCCACGGGCGATTGCGAGGGAATGCGAGAACCCCTGCTGGCCGTCGATAAAGGCGCGGGTTCCGTCTATCGGATCGATGATGAAGCAATGCGAGGCATCAAGGCGTGAGGCCTCATCCTCGCTTTCCTCGGACAACCAGCCGTAATTCGGTCGCGCCTCAGTCAGCCGCCGGAACAGATGTTCATTCACTGCCAGATCCGCCTCGGTCACGGGACCGGCGCCTGCGTCCTTTTCCCATGTCTCGGGGTCCTGACGCCAGAATCTGTGCGCGATCTCTCCGGCTTCCTGCGCCGCTTCGATCAGAAGCTTCAGATCACGCTCCGGCAACTGTCATCCCCTCGACAAGCAGGCTTGGCACTCGGACCGAGCGCCACATCCGCGCATCATTCGCGGGGATCAGCCTCAGCAGTATGTCGCGCAGATTGCCCGCGATGGTGCATTCATTCACGGCATGGCTGATACGACCGTTCTCGACCCAGAAACCCGCTGCGCCCCGCGAATAATCGCCTGTTGTCGGGTTGATCGAGCTGCCAAGCAACGAGGTCACCACCAGACCGCGCCCCATCTGGGAAATCAGATCGTCCCGGCTTTGCCCGCTTTGCGTCATCACGATATTCGACACACCCGGAGCAGGAGGCCCGCCCAGACCGCGCACCGCGCTTGCGGTACTTTCCAGCCCAAGCTTCCGCGCCGTCGCAAGATCGAGGCTCCATCCCCGCAGGATCCCGTCGCTGACGATATCGCGCGGCGCAGTCGGCAGACCCTCAGCATCGAAAATGCGCGATGAGGTCATCCGGGCAAGATGCGGGTCTTCGTGGATCGTGATGCCCTGAGGCAGCACCTGCATGTCCATCGCATCTCTCAGCCAGCTTGAGCCGCGCACAATGGCCGCACCGTTCACCGCCGCCAGAAGATGCCCGATGAGCCCCGATGAGACACGCTCATCATACAGGATCGGAAATGAGCCGGTTACCGGCTTGCTTGCACCGCTGCGGGCAACGGCGCGTTCGGCGGCCAGACGCCCGACCTCTTCCGGCTCCGGCATGTCTTCGTCCCAGATCCGACCCTCTCCGGCATGATCCCGCTCCATCTGCTGACCCGTTCCGCTGATCGCGGTGCAGCTTACCGAGCGGTAATTGCGGACATGACCGCCTTCGAAACCATTGCTCAGCGCAAGCCATGTGTCGCGGGTGGTATAGCTGGCCGAGGCGGATTCCACCGTGCTGACCCCATCCGTATCAAGGGCGGCAGCCTCGGCCCGCAGCGCACGCTCTTCCAGCATGGCGGGATCGGGTTCGGCTCCGGGATCGTAAAGCTCAAGCGCGGAGGCATCCAGATCCCGCATCAGTTGGTCGGGATCGGCCAGACCAAGACTGTCATCAACCGGCGCGGCCTGCGCCATCGCAACGGCGCGACGCGCCATGACGGCAATCGTTTCCTCGGTGTGATCGGCGCCCGAGACGCTGGCCTGCCGACCACCGACCAGAACCCGCAGACCGATTTCGACCCCTTCTGCGCGTTCGGCATGTTCCAGCCGCCCCGCACGCACATCAATACCCGTGGCCGAGGCGCGGATCGCCAATGCCTCGGCGTCGTCAGCCCCCGCGTCACGGGCAGCCTTCAACATGGCATGTGTAAGCGATTCCAGCATGATGTTCCCTTCCTCGTTTACCGGCCGATCTGTACGAAAAGACGGGAATCCCTGCACAAACACAACAGCATAATGGACTGGCCGCCCCGCATATGGACGACCAGTCCGGTTCTCGGTGCCGGGTTCTTACTTTACCTGCTGGCCATTGGCAAAGACAGCACCACCCTCGCGGAACTCAAGCTCGGTGGTTAGGACCTCGGGGTTTTCGGCATCAGGCTGAGCGAACATCATCAGCATCATCCGCGCACCCATCATCTGTTCTTCCGGTATCAGCCCGGCAGATGCCAGCTTGTCCAGCAGACCGTTCACACCCTCGAACCGACCGCTGACAGTGCCGACGGGCGAGGCCAGATTTGACCCCTCGGTCCCTTCAAGCCGACCGGTGATCTTTGCATCCGCGCCAAGCATGCTCAGCGCGATATTATTGATGTTGAGCAGCTTGACCTGCCCCGGAGTCGTGCTCGCTTCCATCGCCTCGGGGTCCAGCAGGTTCATGTTAAGAATGGCCTGACCATCGATATCGACATCCAGCGAGGCAGGGTCGCGCGGCAATGCTGCTTGCGGGTCGAACATCGACCAGAGGCTTTCGGACAGTTCGAGACCCTGAAAACCATAATTCGCATGGAAATCCTGCGGATCCGGTTTTGCGGCAACCGGGATTGCGACATCGAATTTCGCGCTGTCCGCGCTATAAGCGATAGGCATGTTGCTGCTGGCAAGATTCGCATCGACGCTGAAAACACCGGCGGAACCGGCATAGCGCAGCTCATCGCCGCTCAGCCCGAAATCGACCGCCAGATCCTGAGAATCCCAGCTTGCTTTTCCGCCCGCGCCTTCGGATTCCCCGGTTTTGTTGACAACATCGAAATCAGCCTGAAACTCGCCGATTTCCGTCTTCCCGCTGATATCAAGCCCGGAACCGAGTGCAGCGACGATATCCGCACCCATATTGCTGCCCTCGGGCACGATAAGATCGCTGATAACGTCGATCCCGGCAGCTTTCATGCTGGTTGTGAACGAGACGTCTTCATCCTCGAACGCGAAATCAATCGCCATTGTCGCTGCCGTGACGTCCTGATGCAGGGTCAGCGGACCGTCTTCCTGTATCCGGTCGGTCCCCTTGATCTCTGTCACCGTCAGCCGGCCCAGATCTTCCTTCGGTTCCTCATCCTCGACCTGAAGACGATCAAGCGACACTTCCAGAGACGGGAAAGCATAGTCGTACACATAGGCCGCACCGTCTTCGCTGATCGTCGTCGAATCGCCAGGCACTTTCAGCGTGAACGCGACTTCAACCGGGCGGGTCTCCATTTCGGCGACAGCCTCGGTCGCGGGATCTGCCGGAGCCTCCGCCGCGTCTTCGGTCGGTGCCGCCGCAACATCTTCATCCGCCGCCTCGGCTGCCCCATCCGCAGCTTGCACGGCGTCTTCTTCGGGCGGAACCGGCACCTGCATGAGAATGGTTCCGGCAGCTTCGTCCGACATATTCAGCGAAACGGTTCCATCGCCATTATCGGTCAGAACCATGTCACCGAAACTGATCTGCAAATCGCTGTCCGGAACCTGCTGCCTCACGCGAAAATCACGGACGGTCAGCGTATCGCCGGACTCATCGAGCGCTGCATTTTCGACGGTGAAGCCATTCGCCTCAAAATAGCGGCCCATCTGTTCCCAAACGGATTCGGGGGTAATTTCGGCCACAACCGGGGTTGCCGACAGGATCAGGCCAAGGGCGGTTGCGGAATAAAAGCGTTTCATTGGGTCTACCTTGTTATCGAGCCGTGAATCTTAGGACTCCAGTTCAACGCATGAAGCCCGGTTGAGATACCGGATCATTGCGCAGAAATCCGTCAAATATATTAAAGCAGTGATAGCTGATCGGTTTCGGGGGGCCAACTCGCTGGAATCGAATATTTTATGACAAACAAGTGTAGTCACCGGGCTGCCGTCATATTCCTGACGGCAAGCGCCGGTCGCAGTTAAAGAACAGGAAATGGCGGATCCGCAAGATCAGCTATAGACGGATTCCTTGCCGAAATGCTTGGTCAGCTGATAATAGACGACCGCACGATATTTATTGCGATTGGCGCTGCCGTAATCGTTAAGCACTTTCTTGATAGCATCCATAAGCTCCGGCCCGTCAGCGCAGCCCAATTTGCGAATCAGGAAATTGTTCTTCACCCGCTCCAGCTCTTCTGCGTCGGTCCCGGCAACCGTCTCGGCATCCGCGCTGTAGATCGACGGCCCGCATCCGATCGTGACCTTGGTCAGCAGATCCATATCGGGCGTTACACCCAGTTTGTCCTTCATATCTGCGGCATATTTGGCAATCAGATCGTCACGCTTGCTCATCCCAGGTCCTTCCCTTGAGGGTTATACATTTGTTAATGACAGGGAGGTTAAAGAGACAATCTGCGCCGGTAAAGCACTGCGTTCTGGAAGCTGGCCTTTAGCGCGGCAGCCTGTCGAAAAAGACAGCTACGACAACGGCATCAAGGCACCTTGTTGCATGGGTCAGCCTTCGGACGCAATCGCGCCTTTCTCCTTGAATCTATGCGACACGTTTGAAGACCGCACGACCGATGCGGGTCATGCGGTTGAGTGATTTTGTGGTGATCTTATTTTCTGTGATTTGGCGGTCCATTTCCCTGGCGTTTAGCCTTGGGCCGATGACGAACTTGCGGCGCCCGATCTGGGCTTCGACGAGGGCTCGAGCATTGTACCCCGTTGCTGACTGCCACGCCATTCGGCCATGCTCGGCGATATGCTCTATGTGAGCGTCGCGCCTATCGCTCAGGCCAGGGACTGCGGTGATCGGCGGGGGGATGGTGATCTCGACATCGGGTCCGAAAGCCTCGCTCAAGCAGTTGGAAACCCCGGTCCCGTCATAGGCTCCGTCAGCAAGGATGCGGGCCACCGGGGTTTCGATCCCGGCGATGAGTTCAGGCAACGCGGTTTCGTCGCCGACCTGGTCTATGGTCAGCAGCGAGGCGATGATCTCGCCGCTATCAGGATCGTATCCGATGTGCAGTTTGCGCCAGGATTTGCGGGTCTTTCCCGTGCCATGTTTGACCTCCTGCCAGCCTGAACCACGGTGGATCTTCAGGCCCGTGCTATCCACGATCAGCGTGACTGGGCCTGATGATTTCGGCCTGTCGTCCACGACCGAAAGGCCAATCGTGCGCCGCGACAAGGTCGAGAAGTCTGGAACCGGCAACTCCACGCCCATCAGTCCAAGTAGCGACCGGACGAACCCCTGGGTTTGGCGCAACGGCTGGTGAAAGATCAGCCCCAGCGTCAGGCAGGTCTCGATCGCGAAGTCCGAATATTTCGGCCGGCCCCCGCGACCCTTTCGTTTCGGCGCTGACCACTTCCCGGCAGTCCCATCCTCGATCCAGATCGTCACGTCCCCGCGACGGCGTAAAGCCTCGTTGTAATCCGACCAATTGGTCACCGCGTATCTCGTCTTGGGAAACTTGTCGCGGCGATCAGCGTTGAATTTATGCGGCATCGCACGCTACCATCAAAACAACAGAGCGCACTTTCTCGCCGAAATCAGCGACCCATGCAACAAGGTGCCGTATAGACTAGGATCGCTCCAGGGTTTTCGATGCCATGCCGTTCTTGGTAGATCACCATCCTGATGCCACCTCAACTATTTGGGGCTTCGAGAATACAGAGTATGTGGAGTTCGCCAAAAGAAGTGAAATTTTGCTTGCCAAAAAAGTCGCAGCCCTTAAAGCGTCCGGCTGAAAGCCTGAATCTCAAGGGGTTCCCATAAGATCTGATTTGTGATTCATCCTGATTGGGATGATGGATCATGTCAGCACCTTTGCCAGATGCGCTTCGGGCGCGGTTTCAGAAGTTGGTTGAAGAAGGGTTGAGCGGGCGCACGGCGGCGTTGCGCCTGAAGCTCTCGCCTGCCACCGGGGCGCGGTGGGGCCTTGCGATCCGACGCACGGGACAGGCCAGAGCCGCGCCACAGGGCCGCTCTCGCGGCAAGGGTAAGCTTGATCCTCATCGCGCCTTTCTGGTTGAACTGATCGATCAGGACGGTGATGTGACCATGCCCGAACTGGCCGGTGCGCTGGCGGATGCGACCGGCGTTCAGGCGCATCCTGACGCGATTGGCCGGTTCCTGCGCAAGCTCGGGTTTACTTACAAAAAAAGACGCTGGTGGCCACCGAGCGACGCCGCGCAAGGGTAAAAAAGCAGCGCGACTATTGGGTCAAGCACCGCCTGCCAGCCGTGGCGGCCCAGCCAGAGCGCGTTGTCTTCATTGATGAAACCTCTGTCAAAACCAATATGACCCGTCAGCGTGGATGGTCGCAGCGGGGCGAGCGGCTGGTGATGGATGCGCCCTTCGGATCATGGGGGACGCAGACCTTCATCGCAGGCCTCAGCGCCGACGCGCTGATTGCACCGTGGGTCATCAAGGGGGCGATGGATGGCGAAGCCTTTCGAGCCTACGTTGAGCAGGTGCTCGTGCCGGAACTGGAGCCGGGCACCGTTGTCATCCTCGACAACCTTGCAACACATAAGAACGCCGCAGCCGCCAAAGCCATGCGCAAAGCCGGATGCTGGTTCCTGTTTCTGCCGCCCTATAGTCCCGACCTGACCCGATCGAGATGGCATTCTCCAAACTCAAGGCACACCTGCGCAGAATCGGTGCGCGGTCCTTCACCGACATGTTCCACGCTCTCACGGAAATCTGTGATCTCTTCAAACCAGAGGAGTGCTGGAACTACTTCAACGCTGCCGGATATGTCTCAGGTTAAAAGCCGGACGCTCTAGAGCGCGGGAGACAGGCGAAACCAGCTGACTTTGGGCAGGAAAGCGCGTGACTTGCGCTATCTGTATCAACTCAACAATTTACTCCAATCCAAAGGACGTCCTGAGCGTCAGAGACCGGACTGCGTCATGAGCTCGTCAAAAAATCTCGTCTTTGTTAATATTCCAAAGGCCGGTGGTTCGTCGGTTCGAGAATTTATAATGTCGCTGGTTCCCTGCGAAGATATTTACCACAATCTGACCTGCATCGCCATCAGGGCAGAAGCGCTTGACGGTCGCGTTCCACTATGTGCCAGTAAAACGCCCACCGTCGCACGGAAAAGCCGTTGGCGTCAGAGCCTTCCCGTCTGCTTCTGATCAGAATTTAGCCTGAAGCTTGAAGTTCACACTGCGTGGTTCACCATAGTAATTGAACACAGAGCTGCTCCCTACACGTTCGTAATACTCCTTGTCGAGCGCATTATTGACCGTCAGCGAAGCCTGAACCTGATCGGTAACGTCATAGCTTGCCATCAGATCCAGCACAGCATAGCCGGGCGCTTCCACATCGGTTGCGGTACCCCCTCGGCGCACAACGTTCTTGAAGTTGCTGAAGGCGGTGATGCCGCCGCCGATCTGCCATTTTTCCATGCCCGCACGCTGGAAGCGATATTTTGTCCAGAGCTGCAGCATATGAGCAGGCGTATAAAATTCTGATCCGTTGGCAAATGTCGTGTCGATGAAATCAGTGTCAGTATAGGTATAGCCCGCAGTCAGCTCCCATCCGGGCAGAGGCGAACCGCTGATCTCTGCCTCAAGGCCACGCACGCGGGCTTCGCCCTGAGCCAGCGAGTATCCCGGATTATCGGCATCTCCGATGGCACGGTTCTTGTCCTTGAGATCGAAATAGGCCGCAGACGCGAAGAGGCCCGGGCGAAGTTCGGATTTAACGCCCAATTCGTATTGGCGCCCGGTGCGCGGCTCGATCAGGTCACCGGAAGCGTCCGTGTCTGCCTGAGGCTGAAAGATCTCTGTATAAGAAGCGTAAACAGAGATCGTGTCGTTGATATCCTTGATAAGGCCCAGATAAGGCGTGAACTCGGAGTCCTCGTCAATCTCGGTGGTCGTCGTCGCACCGGTTGCCAATGTGGTTCCAGTGATGTCTGCATCATACCAGCTCAGCCGGCCGCCGGCGATCGCGGTGGTTGTCGGCGTTGGTTTCACACGCCACTGCGCATAAAGACCCGTCTGGTTGATTTCGCGTTCTTCTTTGGATGAAAAACCGGCATCCGGCCGGGCGACAGACGTGTTCCAGTCATAGATATTGAACGTACCCGGGATCACACCGACACCGTTATACATGGTACTGTCTATGCGGCGATGATCCATGCCTACGATCAGATTGCTTTCCGACCCGAAAAGCTGGAACGGCTTGCTGATATAGGCGTCCAGCGAAAGTGCATCCTGATCGTAATCGCGGTTGAGCCAACGCATTCCACGGACGTCACCATTCGCCGCCGCAGCGGCTGCTGCATAGCCATATAGGAAATCGGCCTCGGTGCTGGAATACAGCGCGGAGACTTTCACATGTCCGCCATCCGCCATCCGGTATTCATACTCGGCAATATAATCGGTGACATCATTGTCAAAATAATTCCAATCGGCGCCTGTATAGATGTCACGATCCACATCCAGCAGTGAACCGTCCTCATAGGTTGGCAAGCCATTGAACGGGGTGATCTCGCGCAATCTGTGGTTAATCGAAAACGTCGCCGTGCTGTCCGGCGTCAGATCCGCTGCCAATGTGCCGTAGAGTACCTTGGTCTTGTTGTCGACATCATCGACCCAGTTATCTTCGTCTCCATAGGCCCCGACAATGCGCCCGCGAATGGTACCGCTTTCGTTCAGGGCGCCGGTTGCATCGGCCTCGATCCGGCGATGATTCCATGAGCCGATACGACCGGTAATACTGTAAGCGGGAACATCCTGTGCCTGCTTCAGGCGCATATTGATCGCCCCGGCGGGCTCACCGGAACCGACGAACAGACCGGACGGGCCACGCAGCACCTCGATATGGTCGACAGTCGCCATATCGGCCTGACCGCCATAGATACTGTCCAGCGGGCTTGGCAGGCCATTGAGATAAAGCGAATCGAACTCGAAACCACGCGAATACAGCGATGATCTTCCGTCGTCATTGGCCAGCACGAACAGGCCGGGGGTTTCACGCAGGGCGCTGTCGAGCGAGGTGTAATTGCCGTCCTCCAGCCGCTGATGCGTGACCACAGTGGTCGATTGCGGCACTTCGCGCTGCGTCCGGGTATCCTTGTCTCCGATGCTGATATCTTCCGAAGCGTAGCTGCCTGTCCCTTCGGTTTCATAGATGGCGTATAGCGTTACGGTATCCAGCACCATCGGCGTGGTTTCCTGTGCGCTCGCCTGAAGGGCTGCGAGCATGCAGGTGCTCAGCGTGAGGGAAGTACGCAGCAAGGAAGATCGGGAGCAGGACATGAGAATCACCAGTGAAAGAGCGCCATATTGTCGATAGATTTAGTTGGTTAAATACGCTGACTTTACAAGTGCCGCGGAAGCTGTGCCGGGCGCTCGTTGCTTATTGGTCACGCAAGAGCGCCCTGGCAATGCGGGCTAGGCTCAGGACTCGTTCTTGATCATAACCAGAAGATGACGGTCGCGGCGAGCAGGATTGCAGAGAAGAAGGTCTCGGGGCAACGGTCGTATCGGGTGGCGACGCGCCTCCAATCCTTGAGTCGGCCGAACATGATTTCGATGCGGTTGCGGCGTTTGTAGCGCCGCTTGTCGTATTTGACGGGTTTCTTGCGCGACTTCCGACCCGGGATGCAAACCTTTATCCCCTTGTTTTTCAAGGCATCTCTGAACCAGTCGGCATCATAGCCCCGATCGGCCAGCAGCCAATCCGCCTCCGGCAGGCTGTTCAGAAGTGCCGCTGCCCCGGTGTAATCACTGACTTGTCCGGCGGACATGAAGAACCCTATCGGCCGGCCCTTCGCGTCGGTGACGGCGTGCAGTTTCGTGTTCATGCCGCCTTTCGTTCGCCCGATCTGGCGCCCGCGCCCCCTTTTTTGACCCGCAGGCTCGAGGCCGTGCGGTGCGCTTTCAGATAGGTCGCGTCGATCATGATCGTATTGTGTTCGGCACTCTCGGCGGCGAGGCCCACCATGATCCGGGCGAAGGTCCCGTTCTCGCTCCAGCGCTTCCAGCGGTTGTAGAGCGTCTTGGCGGGGCCGTAGTCCGTCGGCGCGTCGCACCATCGCAAGCCATTACGATTGATGAATATTATGCCGCTCAGCACACGCCGGTCGTCAACGCGTGGCTTGCCGTGGGATTTCGGGAAATAGGGTTTCAGACGCTCCATCTGCGCGTCAGTCAGCCAGAAAAGGTTGCTCATAAATCAGGTCTCCTTGCAGAGCCTGAATCACGCAAACAGCCCGAAATCAATGGGTCTGGAGCCTAGGTAGAGTGTGCATCCCAACTGGGAGGTAAGACCACGCAACAGTTCTGTTGCCAGCTTTCGCTGTTGATATGTACCCTCCCAGTTTCCTGTGCTGCGATCAGTCGCCGCTTTCACCGTGGTTCTGTGGCTGGTCGCGCAGCTCTGCGACCGCCTCGGCGCTGATCGGGGGGGCGTCATTGCCCCAGGCCGAGCGGATGAAGCTGGCCAGTTCCGCTACCTCTTCATCCGACAGCCGGTCGGCATAGCCCTGCATCACCAGATTCATTGGTCTCAGATCCGTGGATGGCACCGAAGCGCCATTCAGGATGATCGAGATCAGTGGGGAGGTTTCGGACCCTGTAACAAGATCGTTTCCGGCAAGAGCCGGGAAGATCTCTGGTGCTCCGCGTCCGGTGACGAAATGGCAACCCGCGCAATTATCCAGATAGAGCCGCGCACCAAGCGGCATATCCGGCGAGGCAGAGGCCAACATTTCGGCGGTTTCCGCTCCGGCCTCGTCCGCATCCGGCACGGCGATGGATTGCGCACCGTCCTGCATCAGCGCGTCCGGGATTTCGACCTCATCCCCATCCATGCCCTTCAGGAAGGCGGCGATGGCGATATTGTCGTCGTCAGTGAGATGCTGAAGCGAATCGCGGACGACAAGCCCCATTTCGCCATTCGCGGTGGAATGCGCATTCCGCCCGGTCGCGAGATAACGCGCCATCTGCACGACGCTCCATTCCTGCGACACGGATCCCGGACCGCGCAAAGCGGGCGCGTTCCAGCCACCGACTACGCCGCCGGTCAGGAAACCGTCTTCGGCGAGAACCGCGCCGTCCTGTGCCATGAAAGCTGTCCGCTGGCTGTGACAGGCGGCGCAATGGCCCGGTCCTTCGACAAGATATTGCCCGCGATCTTCGATTGCGGACTTGCCGGCAGGTTCGAAACCGGCCTTATCCGTCAACGCCAGCCAGTTCCAGGCGCGGATGCCGAAGCGCATATTGAATGGGAAATCAAGACTGGTTTCGGCGACCTCATTACGGACCGGCTCTACCTCGTTCATGAAATAGTCGTATAATCCGCGAACATCCTCTTCGGTCAGCCTGCGATAATTTTCGTATGGCATCGCCGGATAGAGATGCGCCCCATCGGCGCGGATACCGTCATACAGGGCCGCCCGGAACTGATCGAGCGTATAGTTCCCGATTCCGGTTTCCTGATCCGGCGTGATATTTGTCGACCAGATCGTGCCCATCGGGCTTTCGACCGGCAAACCTCCGGCGAAGTCCTGTCCACCCTCTGCGGTGTGACAGGCCAGACAGTCCGAGGCATACATGGCATATTCTCCCGCACCTTCCTCGGGTTGCCAGTCATCGGGCAGTTCGGTGACCGGGCCCGTGGTCCGGACCGGCAGCAGAATAAAGGCAAGCAGAAGAACGAGGCCCAGAAGCGCCAATGCGGCAAGGACACGCAACAGTTTGATCATGGCGTTTCTCCTTCCTCAGACCAGTGGGCGGGGGTTGGACAGATATTGCGAGCGGATCGCGTCGGCTGTCCAATAGGCCAGCCCGCCGACCAGACCGGTCGGGTTATATTGCGTGTTCTGGACGAAATTGCCCGCGCCCGTGACAAAGAGATTATGCGCGGCCCAGCTTTGGCAATATCGGTTGACGACACCCTCGCGCGGGTTTTCCGACATGATGTGGCCGCCCGTATTATGTGTCGACTGATAGGGCCGCACGTCGTATTGCGCCCCTCGCACTTTGAACCCGGAATCCATCTGATCCGGGCTCATGGACGCGCCAACCTCTTCCATCTTGGCCTTCATGAACTCGTTCATCCGCAGGTCGTTTTCCTGCCAGTTGAAGGTCATCCGCATCAGCGGGCGACCGTGCCGGTCCTTATAGGTCGGATCGAGGTCCAGATGATTGTTGCGATAGGACAAGTTCGATCCATGAGAGCCGATCGACATGGAATGCCCGTACCATTCCTTGATACTCGCCTTCCAACCCGCTCCCCATGACGCGGTGCCGGAGGGCAGGCGCATCGACCGGATCGGCTGACCATTGGAGGTCCCGGCCCGCCAATAAGCGCCGCCGATAAAACCTTCAGCGCCGAAGTCAATATTGTTCATGCCGAAATCGTCGATGGCCATGCCATTCGAGCCGTGGCCGACGAATGGATTGAAATGCTCATCCTTGAAGAACAGCGAGACCCCGCCATTCATCTGGTAGCCATAGCTTTTACCCGTCACGCCTTCACCGGTGCGGGGATCGTAGGGCGTGCCGATCTCGGACAGCAGCAGCAGATGGACGTTATTCAGCTGATAGGATGCGAGGATGACGATATCGGCAGGCTGGAACACTTCTTCCTGCGCATTTTCGTCGAAATAGGTCACGCCGCGGGCGGTCTTGCCGTCCTCAGCCATCTCGACCCGCAGCACTTCGGCATGGGTGCGGTAGGAAAAATTCGGCTTGCGCTTCAGCGCGTCCAGAATCGCCGTCTGGGGTGAGGCCTTAGAGTACTGATAGCAACCGAAACGTTCGCAGAAGCCGCAGAAATTGCACGGCCCCATCTGCATCCCATATTCGTTGATATAGGATGTCGACGCAATGCCTGCCGGGGCCGGGAAGGGGTGATACCCCATCGCCGAGGCCGCTTCGCCAAACTTCGCCCCATCCCAGGTCGTTGCATTCGGGGGCATCGGGAAATCGCGTGACCGCCATCCCTCGAAAGGATTGCCGCCAGCGATCTTCCGGCCGTTCAGATTGCCTGCCTGACCCGAGATCCCCGCCACATATTCGAACCTGTCGAAATGCGGCTCCAGCTCGTCATAGGTGACCGGATAATCGCCAAGAAGCATCCCTTCCGGGATAATTTCTTCGCCCCAGTTTTCGGTGACATAGCTGCGCAGCTTCAGCTCTTCCGCCTGCGGCCGCCAGTTCAGCCCGTTCCAATGCGTCCCCGCGCCTCCGACGCCGTTGCCGGGCAGGAACGAACCCAGCTTGCGATAGGGCAAAGCGGTTTCGTCCTGATTGCGGCGAACGGTCAGCGTCTGCTGGCTGGGTTGCTGCATCAGCTTGGTGCGCACGCCATAGCGCAGCTCGTCGATCATATTCGGGTATTTGAAGTTCGGAACCGTGTTCTGATCCGGCCCGCGTTCCAGTGCGACGATGTCCAGCCCTTCCTGCGCAAGTTCAATGCCCAGTATCGAACCCGTCCAGCCAAGGCCGACAATGACGACGTCCTTTTTCTTTTCCTCACGCGCCATGACTCACGCCCTTTCGCCAGAGATCGACACCGGGCCGAGTGGATAAGGCTGGTTATGCCGCGATGCCCATTCCCGGAAGCTGGCGCGGGCACCGGGGAAACCGATATAGACCCATGCCTGCATGCCATGATTGCCGCCATACATCGGATCGGCGAAATAGCCCTCTTTGGTGTTGGAAATCAGCAGGCTCCAGAAATCGCGGATCTCGGGTTGCAGGTCGATATCGCCGGATTGCAGCGCTGTCAGGGCGCTGTCCTGCTGCTCCGGCTGCAACTCGGCAAAACTGGCTCCGTGCTGCTCGCGGCACCAAAGATCGAACGACGCGATGCCTTCACGATAGATCTCGGCCGGGTTCAGCGGGGTCTGCCAGCCCAGAAGCGGATCGGCATCCGCATCATGCGGACCCTCCATGTACCAGTCATCAGCGGACCCGTAATCGCTCGCGAGTTGCCGGTCGATGAAGACAGGCACACGGCATTCCAATGCGCCGGGTCCGTCGCCTTCGGATGGGATCAGCCGCGCGGTCGCCGCCATGATGAAGGCCCATTCCTCAGCGGTAAAATATTCCGGCTCGTACTCCTCAAGCGGTGGAGGCGGATCGACGGGCTGAGCCTGTGCCGACACGGCGATGCCGGTCAGCGCAAACCCTGCTGCTGATGCTTTGAGAAAACTGCGGCGGCTGGGGAATCCAGGTGGTTCGGTCATGAAAATGGCTCCTGCCTGTCTGGGTGGGAAGCACGTGATAACAGGACAATTGAATATCCAAGCGCGTCGGAATGTCCATGCCCGTATTCGCTTTCCTTTCGAGAATTTCGTCGCAGGACATTGCCGTATTTCGACAATTCAGTGACAAACCGGCGACACTCAACGCCCTGCTCTTATGCATTATAAGCAGGCAGATCATCCGCCGCTGAAACCCAATTCCGCCTGCAGCGTTGCCTGCTGACGAACAATGTCAAATCACCAGCAGGAGCGAACTATGCCTACTATTCTTGGACTGTCAGGCAGCCTTCGTCAGGCATCTTTCAACGCGGGGCTGCTGCGTGCGGCCGCCGAGCTTGCACCTGATGGCACGGTGATCGAGATCGGCGATATTCGTGGCGTGCCGCTCTATGATGCGGATGATGAGGCCGCGAAAGGGTTGCCCGATGCAGTCAGGATGCTGCACGCACAATTGGACTCGGCGGATGCTCTGCTGATGGTGACGCCAGAATACAACAACAGCATGCCCGGCGTGTTCAAGAATGCGATAGACTGGATGTCGCGCGGAGATGGGTTGAAACTGTTCAAGGGCAAGCCTGTCGCATTGATGGGTGCGTCGCCGGGCGGTTTCGGGACGGTGCTCAGCCAGAATGCATGGTTGCCAGTTTTCAGAACGCTGAAGCTGGATATGTGGACGGCAGGGCGACTGATGGTGTCGAAAGCGGGTGAGCTTTTCGACAATGAAGGCAATCTAACCGATGGCAAGACACGTGATGCGGTGAAATCCTTTGTTGCCGATTTCGCTAGAACGCTTTGATGCATTGGTGAGCTTCAAGTCGACCGGCTGACATGTCCGGCCTGGCCTGCCAAGTTATCTTCAACGAAGCTTCGCGCGGCTGCGCGAGCCGCTAGAGGCGTGGTTGCCGTCGAAAGGATCAGATCCGCCCACTGAAGAGCAACTCGTCGTGATTCTTCCCCCGCGCCGTGTCAATCAGGACGCCACGACCCCACGCCTCCGGGCCGATTCGATGGCATCACGGACCTGCACCGCGTGTTGATATTCTGCATACCCAAGCTGCTCCGTTCAAAAGACGCAATTCCTCATTTTCGCATACCAATCGCGCAGCTGGGCCCAACCACATCCTGAATATTCAGTTGCGTTCATGATCAGCACGCGTTTTCCAGAAGCCATAAGCCCTGAAATTAGCGCCATCGCCACTGTGCTGTGCCCTGCCGCGTCAAGCCGGGGATACGTCGTGATGCGGCATTCGAGAATATTCTGCTGGAAACAAAGTGATCCGAAGCAACGTGCCCGGCAGTTTCATTAACTAATACTGAGATGATGATGACGCACGGTTTTGATGAACAGGCGACAGAAACTTCGCCGGCCAAGTAAGAGCAGTACTTCTTCACCTGCTGCTTGGCTCACGAAAAATATTGATCCGATTGCGCCTTCTAAAAGCTCAATGGTCAGCCAGGTTTTCGTACCGATCGGAGGTGTCCAGCTGTTCCAAATGTCAAATCACCAGATGTCATGCGCCGATCTCCGCAGCCTGCACATAGCCGCCATCGAGATAGGGTGCAGAATGACCCAGTCAATGCTGTCTGATGACTGTGCCAAACCCATAATGCGAACAAAGAGTCTTGACTTTACGATACCGTAATCCGGGCTGATCCCCGGGGCATTCGGTTTTCACATGCCGCCCGGTGAAGCCCCGCTTTCCTGGGCAATCTGATCACCTGCGCCTGATCCTTCGTCGACGGTGACAACGACCGACAAGCCGGGATCAAGCCGATCCGCCATTTCCTGTCCGGCATCTATGCTGATGCGGACCGGCAGCCGCTGCGCGACTTTGGTAAAGTTTCCGGTTGCGTTCGATGCGGACAGGAGGCTGAATTCAGACGCCGTGGCAGGTGAGAACGCCTCGACCCTGCCGTGAAAGCTGCGGCCTTGCATCGCGTCGACGGTGAAGCTGGCCCGGTCGCCGACGCGCATGCCATGTAGCTGAGTTTCCTTGAAGTTTGCGATCACCCATATTTTGTTTCCGACATGGCTGACCAGTGTCGTTCCCGCAGTGACATACTGCCCGGCGCGAACACCGATCTGTCCCAAGCGGCCATTTGTCGGAGCGCGGATGACGGTATTGTCCAGATCTATCTGCGCCAATTCCACCGCCGCCTCTGCAGAAGCAATTTCCGATTGCTTCGCAGCCAGCCCGACCTCTGCGCCATTCACGTTTTCACGGGCCACCGCGATCGCACTTTCGGCCTGAGTGACAGCGGCCTCTGCCTGACGCAGAGCCAGTTCGCTTTGATCGGTGACGCTTTGGGCGGTTATGCCCCGTGAATTCAGCTCACTGACCCGCTCCCAGCTTTGCTGTGCCGTATCGCGTGCTGCCTCGGCGGATTTCATTGCGGCCTCTGCCGATTGCAGCTGTGCCTGAGCGGAATGAATGCTCTGTTTCTGTATCTCAAGCGCGGCCTCGGCTCCCGCGAGGGTCGCCTTTGCCTGTGCCAGCCTTTGGCGATATTGGCGGTCGTCGATGCGCGCGATGACCTGTCCCTTTGTCACCGGCTGGAAATCCACGACCTCGACATCCGCGATATACCCCGAAAGCTGCGGCGCGATGGTCGTGACCTTGCCGCGGATATAGGCATTTTCGGTCTGTGGGTGGACAGACTGGAAAGGCGGTAAATGCCAGGCGAAGAGCACGATCAGCAGACCGGCAAGACCGGCAATCACGGCGATGAGAGTTGGGATGATATGGTTCTTGG